>NZ_JAAKOE010000022.1:0-76787 GCF_049171255.1 Aeromonas sp. 603757
GCCGAACTCAGAAGTGAAACGCGGTAGCGCCGATGGTAGTGTGGCATTCGCCATGCGAGAGTAGGACACTGCCAGGCGCCCAATACAAGAAACCCCGCTCATCGAGCGGGGTTTTTATTGCCTGCAATTCAGCACGTCACCGGATTATTAGACTTTCCCCTTCTTGTCATTCATTGATTACCCTTCTAAAGCCCCAAAAAGACCTCTTTTTCTGTTCGATATTTGCTCACCAGTTCAAGGTGTTGGATACAAAAAGTACAGAATGTGATGCCTCTACCTTTCTTGTGATACCTACTCTGGTTTAATTCTTCAGTCCACATGGATGGACCAAGGAATCACAATAATTTAAGGAATAGACCCATGTTCAAAAGAACAGTAACGATGATGCTGGCGGCGGGAACCCTGGTATTAGGCGGTTGCGCATCCAATGGTGGTGCAGAGCAGGCTGGGGCAGACAACGGCGATTTCGGTGGCAAGTCCATCTACCTGCGCGGGGAGATGAACGACTGGATGGCCACTGATGAAAGCAAGGTAGTCAAGGTGGCCGACAAGCTCTATATGGCCAAAGGCACCCTCAAGAAAGAGTGGGCCCCCTACAAGTTCAAGTTTGCTGATTCAGGCTGGAGCTGCGGTACCAACTTTGGCTATAAGAGCCCGAGTGATGGTGTTGCCGTGTTGGGTGGTGAGGCGGTGCCGGTCAACCCATGCTCCAAGTATGAGGACATGAAGTTCTCACCAGATGCTGATGGCGTCTACGAGTTCTATCTGAATATGGCGGGTGAAACACCGTCCGTTTACGTCAAGAAGCCCTGATCTATCTCTGAGTGTTAAATATCTCAGCAAATTAATCAGTTAAGTGCCCTGGCCCAGAAATCTGCTGGCCGGGGCATTTTTTTAGGTTAGAATCTGCGCCCTCATGGCATCAGGTGTACTATATGTTGTGCCATTAATTTTAGATGGCACCATTAGTTGTGTTTTCTGCTGTTGTCATGATGTTGATGCATTCACATAAGGTTGATTGAAAATGGCTAAATCGAACCCGGTGCTGGAGAGTGAGCTTGGCTCCCGCCTTATCCCCATGCAGGAAACGTCCCTCGAGATCTGGGATAGCAAGTATCGCCTCAAGAGCAAGGATGGCACTCCCATCGACAGCTCTATCGATGAGACTTACCAGCGGGTAGCCCGTGCGTTGGCAGAGCAGGAGCTGGAACCGGAGGTCTGGTATGAGCCGTTCCTGTGGGGGCTGCGCAATGGGGCCATTCCGGCGGGCCGCATCACCTCCAACGCCGGGGCTTTTGAGCACAAGCCTGCCACTTCAACCATCAACTGCACTGTTTCCGGCACCATCGAAGATTCGATGGACGATATCCTCGGCAAGGTGCACGAGGCTGGCCTGACCCTGAAAGCCGGTTGTGGTATCGGCTATGACTTCTCGACTCTGCGCCCGCGCGGTGCTTTTGTCTCCGGTGCCGGTGCCTACACTTCCGGCCCGCTCTCCTTCATGGATATCTATGACAAGATGTGTTTCACCGTCTCGTCAGCCGGTGGCCGTCGTGGCGCCCAGATGGGCACTATGGATATCCGCCATCCCGATGTGATCGAGTTTATTCAGGCCAAGCGTGAAGATGGGCGCCTGCGTCAGTTCAACCTCTCCCTGCTCATCACCGAAGATTTCGTCAAGGCGGTGAAAGAGGATGCCCCCTGGTCGCTGATCTTCCCCTACACCGCCAAAGAGGTGGAGCAGGATGGCATTGCGCTGGACGATCCCGCTCAGGTGCTATGGGCCGACTGGCCCAACAAGGAAGGGGTTGTATTCAACGAGCTGGGGCAGGTCGCCTGTAAGGTCTACAAGATCATGCCAGCCCGCAAGCTGTGGAATGTCATCATGACCTCCACCTATGACTATGCAGAGCCCGGCTTCATCCTGATCGACAAGGTCAACCAGATGAACAACAACTGGTTCTGTGAAGAGATCCGCGCGACCAACCCCTGTGGTGAGCAGCCGTTGCCGCCCTACGGTGCCTGTCTGCTGGGCTCGGTCAATCTGACCAAGTTTGTGCACGACCCTTTTACTGAAAACGCGGCATTCGATTGGCAGGCGTTTCGCAAGGTGGTGGCCATCTTTACTCGCATGCTCGACAACGTGGTGGAGATCAACCAACTGCCACTGGCCAAACAGCGCGAGGAGATCACAGCCAAGCGCCGTCACGGCATGGGTTTCCTGGGTCTTGGTTCAACCCTCACCATGCTGCAGATCAAATATGGCTCTGCGGCATCCGTGGCCTTTACCGAGCAGGTATCCCAGGAGCTGGCGATGACCGGCTGGCAGGAGTCCCTGCGTCTGGCCAAGGAGAAGGGCCCGGCCCCCATCATGGAGCAGGAGTTCGAAGTAACCGGCAAGATGCTGCGTCTGCGCCCCGAGATGGCTGCTGATGGCATCAAGGTGGGTGACAAGGTGAAGGGCAAGGTGCTGCATGCGCGTTATAGCCGCTATATGCAGCAGGTTGCCGAGGTAGATCCTGCGCTGGTCGCCGAGCTGGCGGAGGTGGGTGGGCGTTTCACCCACCACAGCAGTATTGCACCCACCGGCACTATCTCGCTGTCTCTGGCCAACAACGCCAGCAACGGCATCGAGCCGAGCTTTGCCCACCACTACAGCCGCAACGTCATCAAGCCGGGCAAGAAGAGCAAGGAGAGCGTGGATGTCTACTCCTTCGAGCTGCTGGCCTATCGTGAGCTGGTGAATCCGGCCGCCATGCCCTATGCCGATGATGAGGCGAGCCGTCTGCCGGACTACTTCATTACTGCTGATGACATCACCCCGGCGCAGCATGTGGACATTCAGGCTGCGGCCCAGCGCTGGATCGACTCCTCCATCTCCAAGACTGCCAACGTGCCGACTGATTTCCCGTTCGAGCAGTTCAAGGACATCTACATGTATGCCTCGGACTCCGGTCTCAAGGGCTGCACCACCTTCCGCTTCAATCCGGAGGCCTTCCAGGGCGTGCTGGTGAAGGAGAAGGATCTGGAGAACACCCTCTATGAGTTCACTCTGGAGGATGGCTCCGTCATCTCCGTTAAGGGGAACGAAGAGATCGAATACGATGGCGAGCTGCATACGGCCGCCAACCTCTACGACGCCTTGAAAGAAGGCTATTACGGTAAATTCTGAGAACGACATTATGGTCAAGAAGATCGACAAGAAAATCGTCGCCTACAAGGTGCGTACCAAGGATGAGCCGCAAGAAGATCTCTCTGCGCAGGATGACGTGGTGCACATGCACGAAACCGTGCTGCGCCCAGAGCGGCTGATGGGCACCACCTACAAACTGAAGACGCCGGAGCATGTCTCCGAGCACTCGCTGTTCATCACCATCAACGACATCATTCTCAACGAAGGCACGGTGCACGAAACTCGCCGTCCGTTCGAGATTTTCATCAACTCCAAGAGTTTGGAGCACTACCAGTGGATCGTGGCGCTGACCCGTATCATCTCGGCGGTATTCCGCAAGGGGGGGGATGTCACCTTCCTGGTGGAGGAGCTGCGTTCCGTATTCGATCCCAAGGGTGGCTACTGGAACAAGGGCAAGTATGTGCCGTCGCTGATCGCCGAAATTGGCAACGTGATCGAGAGCCATCTCACCGAGATAGGCATGCTCAAGGCGCCGGGGTTGGACGAGCATCAGCAGGCATTTCTGGCCGAGAAGCAAGCCGAGTTGAAAGCCGCTCAGGAGGCTAAAGAGCAGCAGGTGAGCAGTGGTTTTCCGGCCAATGCCGCGCTCTGCTACAAGTGCCACACCAAGGCGCTGGTGCTGAAGGATGGCTGCATGACCTGCCTCAACTGTGGCGACTCCAAGTGCGGCTGACAGACATGCTCAAGTAGTTGAACGATAGAAAAAAGACCGGCCATAGCGTCGGTCTTTTTATTGCTGTTTTTATGCGCAATCACATCAGGCGGCCAAGTGATTTGTTGCGCGATAGTAAAATCGGGCGTAGCGTTGAGGGTAATAAAACTGTCACGGCCGTGTGGTTTCAATGACATCTGAGATTCACACACGTGGCCCTTCAGTGCCAAGGAGGATGCTTATGGACAATACGGACCGAAAGCTGTTTATCCTGGATACCAACGTTCTGCTTCACGAACCCCTCGCTATCTACTCCTTCAAAGAGCACGACGTGCTCATCCCCATGACGGTGCTGGAAGAGCTCGATAACATCAAGGATCGCAACAAGGATGTCAGCCGCGACGCGAGGGTCGCCATCCGTGCGCTGGAAGATGTGTTCCGCGATGCAACCCCGGATCAGATCACTCAGGGCGTTCCGCTGGCTGGCGAAGCGAGCGGCCATATCTGCATCTTCAGCGATCACCATCTGCCGCAGGATGCCGAGGTCTTTACCGACAAGGAGGCCGACAACCGCATCATCAACGCGGCCCTCTATCTGCAAAAGCACGAGTTGAAGCGTCAGGTGGTGCTGGTCACCAAAGACATCAACATGCGCCTCAAGGCCAAGGGGGCCGGGCTTGCTCACGTTGAAGATTACCGCAGTGACCAGCTGATCGATGATATCCGCCTGCTGGCCAAGGGCTTTCAGGTTGTGCCCGGCAGCTTCTGGGAGCTGGTTGGCGAGTGCGAGAGCGAGACCCATGGCCGCGATACCATCCATGTGATCGATGCCAATCTGCTGGAAGGGGTTCACGTAAATCAGTATCTGGTGGATGAAGAGAATTTCTTCGCCGCCCGGGTACTCAGCCACGATGGCAACAAGATCCGCATCAAGGATCTGGGCCGCGAGCGACTGATGTCCCGCAAGGCGTGGGGTGTCCATCCCAAGAATGTCTATCAGGGGATGGCGCTGGATGCACTGCTCGATCCGCACATCGATCTGGTGATCCTGACCGGCCCGGCCGGTTGCGGCAAAACCTTGCTGGCCATGGCTGCTGCGCTGGAGTTGGTGATTGAGAAGGGCATTTACGAGAAGGTGATCGTCACCCGGAATACCCCGGAAATTGCCGAGAGCATCGGCTTCCTGCCCGGCACCGAAGAGGAGAAGATGATGCCCTGGTTGGCGGCGGTGACCGACACCCTGGAGGTGCTGCACAAGCAGGACGAGAACATGAGCGGCTCGCTCAGCTACATCATGGAGAAGGCCAACATCCAGTTCAAATCGGTCAACTTCATGCGCGGGCGCAGCATCCAGAACACCTTCGTGCTGCTGGATGAGTGCCAGAACCTGACCGCGTCCCAGATCAAGACCATCATCACCCGCTGCGGCGAGGGTACCAAGATCGTCTGCTCCGGTAACCTGGCCCAGATCGACTCCAACTATCTGAGCCCTGTGACCTCGGGTCTCACCTACATCGTCGAGCGTTTCAAGGATTTTGACGGCAGTGCCAACATCTTCCTCAATGGCGTGGTGCGCAGCCGACTGGCTTCGTTCGCCGAGGAAAATCTCTGATTTAGCTGACTATCTTCATATGAAAAAGGGAAGCCACTTGGCTTCCCTTTTTTGATCCCGTCACCAGTTCAGTGTCCTTGGGTCACTGTCCAAGGTAGCGCAGCAGCCCCGGGTGGCTGCTGTTTTGTAGAATATCCGGCTTGCCTTGCAGGGCGATGCGCCCCTCGTCGACAAACAGCACCTGATCGGCGATAAGCTGGGCATCCTCCGGATTGTGGGAGACCATCAGCACGGTAATGCCCTGCTCGCAGGCGAGGCGCGCCACTTCGGCCAGCATCTCCCGGCGCAGGGCGGGATCGAGGGCAGAGAAGGGCTCATCCAGCAGCAGCAGCGGTTTGCCGCGCACCAACGCGCGAGCCAGCCCGACCCGCTGCTGCTGGCCGCCGGAGAGCTGTTCAGGCAGGCGGCTTAGCATCTCGCCAAGACCGACTCGCGCGGCTGCATCGATCACCTGTGCCCGCTGGGCTGCACTCAGGCGCAGGCCCGGGTGCAAGCCGATGGCGATATTGTCGAACACCGACAGGTGGAGGAACAGGTTGTGATCCTGAAACAGGGTGGTGACTGGTCGCTCGGCGGGGCCCAGCGGCAGCAGATCTTCGCCATCGAAGCTGAGGCGGCCTGACTCCACCGGCACGAACCCAGCGATCATCCCGAGCAGGGTCGACTTGCCTGCGCCGCTTGGGCCAATCAGCGCGGTGATCTCCCCCTTGGGCAGGGTCGCGCTGAAGCTGACGCGCCAGTCGGGGTAGCTGGTCGCAAGCATATCAATGTTCAGCATGTTTTCCTCCAAGACCCCGCTCCACCAGCCAGAACAGGGAGAAACAGAGCGTCAGCAGCAGCAGAGCGGTGGCGGCTGCCTCGGTCAATCGATAGCTGCCAAGCTGTTGGTAGAGCAGCCAGGGCAGGGTGGTGAGCTCCTGACTGCCAAACATGGCGATGGCGCCGAGATCCCCCAGCGAGAGGATCATCGACAGCGCCATCGCCAGTGCCAGCGGGCGGCGCAGCAGCGGCCACTCCACCAGTCGCAGGCGATGCAGGCCGCGTACCCCCAGGCTATCCGCCAGCCGGTCGTATTGGCGCACCACCAGCTGCATGGGGGCGGAGAGGGTGCGCAGCACGTAGGGTAGCGCCATCAGGGCGTTGACCAGCACCACCAGCCAGGGGCCGAGGGCGAACACATCGGCGAACGGCATAAACAGGATGAAGAGACCGGTGGAGAGCACCACTGCCGGGATCATCAGGATCACCGAGCCGCTGGCCTCCCACAGGGCGGCAGCCCGCCGCTGGCGGGTGCGCACCTTGAGGTGGCGACTGGTGAGCAGCAGGCCGCTGCCGAGCAGGGTCGCCAGGGTGCCTGCCGCCAGCGCAATCAGCAGCGACTGGCCGCTCGCCTGCCACAGCTTGCTTGAGGTGAGCGCTGTCAGCAGGCCGGGGTGGAGGCCTGCCACTACGATGGCAAGCAACGGTGGCAGAAAGATGGCGAGCCCGATGCTGAGCGAGAGGAGATCCACCACGGCCGTGCCTGGCTGATGGCGATCCGGCCGCAGGCAGGGACGACGGGGTGTCACCCTGCTGGCCGGGGGGCTCTGCAGCTTGTGCTGCAGGGCGAGCAGGGCGGCGGTCAGGATCAGCTGCACCAGCGCCAGTCCGCCTGCGGTGGCGAGATCGAAGTCAAAGCGCAGCGCCTGATAGACGGCCACCTCCAGCGTGGTGGATTTCGGCCCGCCTCCCAGCGCCAGCACTGTGGTGAAGCTGGTGAAGCAGAGCATAAAGATGAGGCTGGCCAGCCCCGGCAAGATGCCGCGAATAAGCGGCCACTCCAGCAGCCGGAAGATATGGGATGAGCGCATGCCGAGCTGGCTGGCGAGGCGCCAGCTCGATTCGGGGATGCTCTCTATGCTCTGCAGCATCAGGCGGGCCGCCAGCGGCATGTTGAAGAAGACGTGGGCCAGCAGGATGCCGAACAGGCCGTAGAGATAATTGCCGGGATCCAGCCCCAATGAGTGCAACAGTTGCGGCAGCCACCCCTGTTTGCCGTGTACCGCCACGATGCCGAAGATGGCGATGATGACCGGCAGTACCAGCGAGAGACCGAACATCTTGATCAGCAGGGTTCGACCGATGAAGCGGCGCCGTGCCAGCGCGCGGGCCACCGGAATGGCCAACCCGAGACTGAGCAGGGTGGAGAGCAGTGCCTGCCCCAGACTGAAGCCCAGCACATGACGCAGATAAGGATCTGCGAGCAGGGTGCGGGGTGCCAGCGAACCGGCCTGCCACAGCAGGGCCGCGAGCGGCCCGAGGGATAACAGCAGGATCAACAGGGTGGCTGCACTGCCCGGCAGCCACCAGAGGGGACGCGCCTGTGGTTTCCGATGACGGCTCACTGGGTGACGGCTTGCAGCCACTCGCGGATCCACCCTTTGCGATTGGCGGCCACCTCATCGCTGCTGAAGGCGAGCGGCTTGGCTACGGTGATCATCTGCTCGAAGCCCTTGGGCAGCGGCGTGTCGATCACCGGATACATCCAGTTGCCGGTCGGGATTTCCTGCTGGAAGGCGGGGCTCACCATAAATTGCAGGAACTGGTCAGCCAGTTTCCCCTGTTTGGCGCTCTTCAGCTTGGCGGCCACTTCTACCTGGCGGTAGTGACCCTCCTCGAAGGCGGCAGCCTGATACTGGGGCTTGCTCTCGGCAATCAGGTGATAGGCCGGAGAGGTGGTGTAGGAGAGCACCATGTCCGCTTCGCCATCGAGGAACATGCCATAGGCCTCTGACCACCCCTTGGTGACGGTGACCGTCTTTTCGGCAAGCTCGGCCCAGGCGGCAGGCGCCTTGTCGCCGTAGACAGACTTCATCCACAGCATCAGCCCCTGCCCCGGGGTGGAGGTGCGGGGATCCTGATAGATCACCTTGAGGTCGGGACGCTCCACCAGCTCTTTCAGGCTCTTGGGCGGCTGCTTGAGTTTGTCTTTGTCATAGACGAAGGCGAAGTAGCCGTAGTCGTAGGGGACGAAGGTGTCATCCTGCCAGCCACCCGGCACCTTGATGCCATCCAGCTTGGCGGGATGGGGGGCGAACAGGCCGCTCTGCTTGGCTTCGCTGATGAGAGCATCGTCGAGCCCCAGCACCAGATCGGCCTTGCTGTGGTTGCCCTCCAGCCGCAGCCGGTTGAGGATGGCGACCCCATCTTCGAGGGGAACCAGATTGAGGGTGCAGTCGCACTCTTTCTCGAAGGCCTGTTTGATCTTGGGTCCCGGACCCCACTCGGCAGTGAAGGAGCTGTAGGTGTAGACGGTGAGGGTGTCGGCGGCGAACACATTGGCCGACAGCAGGCCGGTGGTGACTAGCAGCAGGGTCTTCATGGGTGGCACTCCTTATTACTTGTTAATAACGAGGTGCCAGCGGGTGAGGGCGCAAAAAATGAGCGCCATGCCTCAAATTCCTCCGCCAGCATTATCTGGATCAGGTACACGGGTATAATCTCAGCGGTAAACCGCACCCCGTTTGAGAAACGAACCGCATTGTATTAACGTTCTTTTGGGTAGACCAGCGCAATTGTGCAATACCCATGAGATGACGCCCACCCAACAGAGGATGTTCGCGTGCTTACCAATACCAAGGAAAGGCGTGCCTTTGCGCGCATGGTCATCAATGCTCCGGTCTCCGTCTATCAGCAGCAGCTGGTGCTGGAGGGGATCTGCCGGGATCTCAGTGCCAACGGCATGGGGATTGCGGTCTCTGAACACCAGCTCGACATCAATCAGCCCATCCGGATCAGTCTTGCCACCCACAACAACCTGTTGCCTCCCTTTGAAGCCCATGCCCGTATTATCCGGGTGCTGGAGGAGGAGAGCGGGTTGCTGCTGGCGGTAGAGTTTCTGCCTCAGGGTTAATCCTTTCTCCCCATCGGCAGAGGGAGGGGATTAGCCTTTCTCCTGAACCGGCTGCACACTCAACTGCTTGCTATCGACCAGCGTTTTGCTGGTCGATGCTATTTGGCCCGCAGGCAAGATGGCGGGGCCGGTAGGTTCGAGCAGCAGGTAGTTCTGCCCCTGCCAGTTGAGGGTCACATCCCCCGGCTTGGCGGGCAGGTCAACGGCCAGCAGGGCATGGCCGGGGACGAACACCATGGCCTGTTTCAGCTCGGGAAAGAGCTGGGCTAGCATGGCGGCCATCAGGGTTACCTTGCTGTCGCAATCCCCCCGATTCTGCTCCAGCACCTGACGGGGCGGGAGAAATCCTTTGCCCTGCCTTCCATTCAGGCTGTCGAGCTGCTGGTAGGGGATGCTCTGGATAAAGGTGAGCATATGGGCCACGGTTTTCTGGCGCGCTTCTGTTTCGGTGCTGCCCTGCTGCTTGAGTTGATCCGCCAGCGGAGCCAGCCCGCTGCGACTCTCCAGCGCGATGCGCACATGATCCTGCTTCACCGCCAGCTGCCCGTCGGGGGGGGTGAAGTACTGGAAGTAGTGTTTGGTCAGCCACGCCTGCTCCTCTTTGCTCCGCTTGGACTGCAGAAAGGCCATCGCCTCGCGCGCCTTGTCCTGATTGCGGCTTTTCAGATGCAGCTCCAGCGAGGGACGGGCGAGGGTGAACTGCACCTCGGGGTAGTTCTGGCGCACCTCCCGCAGCAACACCTGCAACACCTCCTCCTGCATTCTCGCCGGACGATAGGCGATAAGGGGCGGCAACTTGCCCTGTTCGAGCCGGTAGGTGAGCTGTTGGGGTTTGCCTTCGCTATCCTGCCAGCCGACGCTGATCTGGCCGAGGCTGTTGTTGAAGCTGGTTTGGCTGGCACCCGCAGGCAGGGCAAGCAGCAGGGCACAGAGCAGAGGAATTGCCGTCGGTCTCTTCATCATCCTTTCCTGTGGCACGGGCCAGTTCCGGTGGCCCAAAGTGGGAAGCGTAGCGGACAGTAAAACAGGGAGCCGAAGCTCCCTGTTGATTCTACTCGTTTTTTTGCAACTGGCGCGTTAAATCCAGCTCGGCTGGTTCGCCTCAAAGGCGCTGATGGCGGCCTCGTGCTGCATGGTCAGACCGATGGCATCCAAGCCGTTGAGCAGGCTGTAACGGCGGAACTCGTCGATCTCGAAACCGAAGCTGAGCTCACCTGCGCGCACCTGATTGGCTTCCAGATCCACCTCGATCTCGATGCCCGGCTTGGCGGCGACCAGCTGGAACAGGGCGTCAACCTCCTCCTCCTTCAGGCGCACCGGCACCATGCCATTGTTGATGGCGTTGCCGTAGAAGATGTCGGCAAAGCTCGGCGCTATGATGGTCTTGAAGCCGTAGTCGGCCAGCGCCCAGGGGGCGTGCTCGCGGCTCGAGCCGCAGCCGAAGTTCTCGCGGGCCAGCAGAATGCTGGCACCGGCGAATTGCGGCTGGTTCAGTACAAACTCGGGGTTGGGCTGCTGGCCGGCATCGTCGAGGAAGCGCCAGTCATGGAACAGGTGCTTGCCAAAACCGATGCGGTTGACCTTCTGCAGAAATTGCTTGGGAATGATGGCGTCGGTGTCGACGTTGGCGCTGTCGAGGGGGACGACGATCCCTTTATGCTGTTTGAATCCTGTCATCTAAATGTCCTCTTACAGTGCGCGAATGTCGGCGAAGCGGCCGGTGACGGCAGCGGCGGCGGCCATGGCCGGGCTCACCAGGTGAGTGCGGCCGGCGCGGCCCTGACGTCCTTCGAAGTTGCGGTTGCTGGTGGAGGCGCAGCGCTCTCCCGGTTGCAGCCGGTCGTTGTTCATGGCCAGACACATGGAGCAGCCCGGCAGGCGCCACTCAAAGCCGGCCTCGATGAAGATCTTGTCCAGCCCCTCGGCTTCGGCCTGCGCCTTCACCTGCTCGGAACCCGGCACCACCAGCGCCTGCACGCCAGCGGCTACCTTGCGACCGCGAGCGATGGCGGCGGCGGCGCGCAGATCCTCGATGCGGCTGTTGGTGCACGACCCGATAAATACTTTGTCGATGGCAACGTCGGAGAGCTTCTGACCCGGTTGCAAGTCCATGTAGGCGAGCGCCTTGCGGGCTGACTGCTGCTCCATCAGATCGCTGAAGGATTCCGGCGCCGGAATGGGTTCATTAACGGCAATCACCTGCCCCGGGTTGGTGCCCCAGGTGACCTGTGGGGCGATATCGGCGGCATCGAGCATCACTTCGGCATCGAAACGGGCACCTTCATCGCTCTTGAGGCTCTGCCAGTAGGCGATGGCCTGCTCCAGCACCTCGCCCTTGGGGGCGAATTCCTTGCCGCGAATGTAGTCGATGGTGGTCTGGTCGGGGGCGATCATGCCCGCCTTGGCGCCCAGCTCGATGGCCATGTTGCACACCGTCATCCTCCCTTCCATGGAGAGGTTCGCAATGGCATCGCCAGCGAATTCCACCACGTAGCCGGTACCACCGGCATGGCCGACCTTGCCGATAATGGCCAGTACCACGTCCTTGGCGCTGATGCCCTCGGCCAGCTTGCCGTTGACCGAAATGCGCATGGTCTTGGCGCGGCCCTGTTTCAGGGTCTGGGTGGCCATCACATGCTCCACTTCGGAAGTGCCGATGCCGAACGCCAGCGAGCCGAAGGCACCATGGGTGGCGGTGTGGGAGTCGCCGCAGACGATGGTGGTACCGGGCAGGGTAATGCCGAGCTCGGGGCCCATCACATGGACGATCCCCTGATATTTGTGGTTGAGATCGTAGAGGCGAACCCCGAACTCCTTGCAGTTGTCCGCCAGCGTCTCCATCTGGATGCGAGCCATCTCGCCGGAGGCCGCGATGTCCTTGGTAGTGGTGGAGACGTTGTGATCCATGGTAGCCCAGGTCAGGTCCGGGCGGCGCAGCTGGCGATTCATGGCGCGCAGGCCGTCGAATGCCTGCGGGCTGGTCACTTCATGCACCAGATGGCGGTCGATGTAGATGAGAGGGGTCTCCCCTTCCACTTCCCGTACCACGTGGGCGTCGAATACTTTCTGATAGAGGGTCTTGGCCATTGCTTCTCTCTTCCTTGTTCTCTGTTATGCGGCTCAGATCCGGGCGGCGATCTGGCTACCCATCTCGGACGTGCTCTGCACCGGGTGGCGGGCGCTGGCCTGATGCAGGTCGGCGGTGAAGTAACCCTCGGCCAGGGTCTGGGCCACGGCCTGCTCAATGGCTTGGGCGGCAGCCTCCATTCCTAAGCTGTAACGCAGCATCAGGGCGGCGGAGAGGATCTGGGCGATGGGGTTGGCAATCCCTTTGCCGGCGATATCCGGGGCCGAACCACCGGCCGGTTCGAACAGGCCGAAACCTGATTCGTTGAGGCTGGCGGAGGGGAGCAGCCCCATGGAGCCGGTGATCATGGCGCATTCGTCGGAGAGGATGTCGCCAAACAGGTTGGAGCAGAGCAGCACATCGAACTGGGACGGATCCTTGATGAGCTGCATGGTGGCGTTATCGATGTACATATGGTTGAGGGTTACGTCCGGATAGGACTTGGCGACTTGCGTCACCACCTCGCGCCACAGAATGGAAGAGGCGAGTACGTTGGCCTTGTCGATGGAGGTGACCTTGCCACGGCGCACGCGAGCCGACTCAAAGGCAATCTTGGCGATGCGCTCAATCTCGAAGCGATGGTACACCTCGGTGTCGAATGCCTTCTCGTTCGCCCCCTCTCCCTCGCGCCCCTTGGGTTGGCCGAAGTAGATGCCGCCGGTCAGCTCGCGCACGCAGGCGATGTCAAAACCGCGATCCGAGATGTCGGCGCGCAGCGGGGAGAACTGCTCCAGACCGGTATAGATACGAGCCGGACGCAGGTTGCAGAACAGTTTGAAGTGGGCACGCAGGGGCAGCAAGGCGCCACGCTCAGGCTGATTGTTGGGGGGCAGATGTTCCCATTTCGGGCCGCCCACCGAGCCAAACAGCACGGCATCGGCCGCTTCACAACCCGCGATGGTGCTTTGCGGCAGCGGGGTGCCGTGGTTGTCGATGGCGATGCCGCCCACGTCATGGCGATCATACTCGAAGGCGAGGCCGAACCTGGCCTGCACCTTCTCCAGTACCTTGACGGCCTCGGCCATCACTTCCGGGCCAATGCCGTCACCCGGCAATACTGCGATCCGATAACTGCTCATACACTCTCCATCCTGATATTGTCTTTGAGATCCCTCTGTCCGGTTTCCCCGACGTTGCGCGCGGTTGCCGGTTCAGACGTTCCCCGTCCCGATGTTGTCATTCCATGCCGTCTGTGTGGCAGCGAGTCCTGCTCAGACGGTTTCCGATTTGATGCTGTCATTCCATTCCGTCTATTTGGTACCGAGCCCTGTTCAGACGGTTTCTGATTTGATGCTGTTATTGCGTTCCATCTGCTCGGCCACCTGATCGGCGCGCCAGATGCTGTTGATCACATGGAGCAGGGCGTGGGCCGAGGATTCGATGATGTCGGTGGCCAGCCCCATACCGTGAAATTTGCGCCCCTTGTACTCGGCGACGATATCGACCTGACCGAGGGCATCTTCCCCTTCGCCCTTGCTCTTGAGGGCATATTTGTCGATGCGGATCTCATAGCCGGTGATGCGGTTGATGCACTGGTAGACCGCATCCACCGGGCCATTGCCGGTGGCCGCTTCGCAGATCAGATCCTGTCCCACCTTCAATTTGACCGAGGCGGTGGCCAGTACCGAGCTGCCGCTCTGCACCCCGAGGTACTCCAGTTTGAAGTGCTCGGGCTCTTCGTGGATCTGGCTGAAGAAGGCCAGTGCTTCGAGGTCGTAGTCGAACACCTGCCCCTTCTTGTCGGCCAGGGTCAGGAACTTGCCGTAGAGGTGGTCGAGGTCGTAGCTGCTCTCGGCGTAGCCCATAGACTCCATCCGGTGCTTGATGACGTGACGGCCGGAGCGGGAGGTCATGTTGAGGTTGTTCTGGGTCAGGCCAATGCTCTCGGGAGTTATGATTTCGTAGGTATTTTTCGCCTTGAGCACCCCATCCTGATGGATGCCGGAGCTGTGGGAGAAGGCGTTGGCACCGACGATCGCCTTGTTGGGTTGCACCGGCATGTTGCAGAGCTGGCTGACCAGCGTGCTGGTGCGATGAATTTCGCTGTGGCGGATATTGGTTTGTACCCCGAGCAGGTCGGCGCGGGTTTTGAGGATCATCGCCACCTCTTCCAGCGAGCAGTTGCCCGCCCGTTCGCCGATGCCGTTGATGGTGCACTCGATCTGGCGTGCCCCCATCTGCACCGCGCCGATGGAGTTGGCCACCGAGAGCCCCAGATCGTCGTGGCAGTGGACCGAGATGATGGCCTTGTCGATGTTGGGCACCCGGTTGAACAGGGTGTGGATGATGCCGGAGAACTCGGTCGGTACCGTGTAGCCCACGGTATCCGGGATATTGATGGTGCGGGCGCCCGCCTTGATGGCGGCTTCCACCATGCGGCACAGGTTGTCTATCGGGGTGCGGCCGGCATCCTCGCAGGAGAACTCCACGTCATCGGTGTAGCGCAAGGCGTGCTTGATGGCGCCGACCCCCATCTCCAGCACATCCTCGAAGCTCTTTTTCAGCTTGCTCTCCACATGGATGGAGGAGGTGGAGATAAAGGTGTGGATGCGAAACGCTTCGGCGACCCGCAAGGCTTCGCCGGCGGCGTCGATATCCTTGGGCAGGGCGCGGGCGAGGGCGCAGACCCGGCTGTTTTTGATGTGGCGGGCTATGGTCTGCACCGATTGAAAATCGCCGGGAGAAGAGACCGGGAAGCCCACCTCCATGACGTCGACACCGAGCCGCTCCAGTGCCTGGGCGATCTGCAGCTTCTCCTTGACTGTCAAACTGGCCGCCAGGGCCTGCTCACCATCACGCAAGGTGGTGTCGAATATGATGACCCGATCTGACATGTGACTTCCCTCTTCCTAAGTTCGGTAACGTGCATCCTGCGGCGGCATAAAAAAACCCGTGCAGGGTGCACGGGTTTTTGTAAATTCCGGCTATGCCTTAGCCCGGCTACAAGGATCCCGCGCGAGTTAACGCGATTAGGGAGATTAGTAGTAGCGGGGTGGCGATACGCATGACGTTGTTATTCCTTCCAGTCGATAACGCTTTTACCAATATCGAGATTTTTATGCTGTGTCAACACGGAAGGTCAGGGGCAATCTGCTGACGTATTTAATCGGATTGTAAAGGATTGCAAATTTCCTTGTCCCATATTCGGCCCATGACCGATTATCTGGTCATTCCTGCTGTGCTCTATTCTCTGCACAACCAGATCGACTTATCAGCATTGGCTGAATTATCTGAGGTGTTAAATGGAAAAACGTAGACCTGGTCGTCCGGTCGGACGTTCTGACATTCGTGACAAGTTGCTTGCTGCCGCCCGTGAGCGTTTTCTCAATACTCCCTATAGCAAGGTGACTACACGCGAAATCGCGGAGCTGGCTGGCTCCAATCTGGCAATGATCCACTACTACTTCGGCAGTAAAGAGGGTCTTTACAAAGCGGTGCTGGGCGATGTCGCCGAGCCCCTCGACCATGCCTGGCAAGATGAACACAGCAATCACAGCCTCAACGAGCTGCTCAACACCTACTATCAGGTGATGGCGCCCAACAGCGAGCTGACCTCGGCCATCTCCAGCGCATTGTCAACCGAGAAGAGCCCGGGCCGGGATTTTGTGCTGAACCGCCTGCTGGAACGTCAGCTGCCGCAGTTCGATGCCCTGCTGGAAACCATGAAGTCCAACGGCGAGCTGGGTGACAACCTGGATCCCGACATGCTGAAGATCTCCTTCCTCAGCATGATGTGGCAGCCATTCGTGATGAAAGATCTCTACGAGCAGGTGTTTGGCCTGAAAGTGGATGAGCACTTCATGGCCCGTCTGGCTGACCACAACTGCCGTCTGATGGAGACCGGTCTGCGCGGCAGCCACTGATTTTGCCGAAACATCGAGATTAAAAAGGGCCATTCGGCCCTTTTTTCATAAATCTGTTATCCCTTGTTCAACGTAACGTCATCCCGCTTTCTTACTCTGCAAGCAGAATTCAGGGAAGGAGGGGATATGAACAAGATCCAGCAATGGGACCTGCAGGTGTGCCGGGTCTGCCTGCTTCACGGCTACAACCGGCAGCAGGCGAGGGTGAGTCGTCTCATTTCCCGCACCGGCGATGGCCCGCTTTACGCTGTGCTGGCCGCCCTGCTCTGGTGGCAGGGGGAGGCAGAGCGGGAGCTGGTGCGACTGGCGCTGCTAGCCTTCGCCATCGAACTGCCCCTCTATCTGCTGCTGAAAAACAGCCTGAAACGGCAACGGCCGGTCGGCTTGCCGGTCTTTATCACTCCTTCCGATCGTTACAGTCTCCCCTCCGGCCACACCGCCGCCGCTTTTCTGATGGCCACCATACTGGCCACCGGCTTTCCGCTCTGGGCGCCCCTGCTGTTTGGCTGGGCGGCGCTGGTGGGGGCATCCCGGTTGCTGCTCGGGGTACACTACCTGAGCGATCTGGTAGCCGGTGCCCTGCTGGGTGGCGGTTGCGCCGTGCTGGCGCTCAGCTGGAGCCACTCATGAGGATACTGTTCGGGGTGCAAGGCACCGGCAACGGCCATATCAGTCGCAGTCGCACCCTGGCGCGGGCGCTGCGCACGGCAGGGGTCGAGGTGGATTATCTCTTTAGCGGCCGCCCTGCCGACCGCTACTTCGACATGGAGGAGTTCGGCGCCTACCGCGCCTTTCCCGGCCTCACTTTTGTCAGCCACGAGGGGCGAGTTTCTCCGTGGCGCACCCTGCAGGCCGCCTCGCCGCTCACTTTCTGGCGGGATCTGCGGTCTCTCGATTGCAGCGAATACGATCTGGTGGTGAGCGATTTTGAGCCGCTGACCGCCCACGCCGCCCGCCGCTATGGCAAGCCGAGCCTCACCGTCAGCCATCAGGCCAGCTTCAACTGGCCCATCCCGCGCTGGGGGGAGGATGGGGTCAGCCGCCAGCTGATGCGCCACTTTGCTCCTGTGGATCAGCCGCTCGGGCTGCACTGGTTTCACTTCGGCCACCCCTTGCTGCCGCCGGTAATCGACCCTATCGCCGCTGCGTCGGATAACTGCGAGATCCTGGTCTATCTGCCGTTCGAGCAGACCGAGGCGATCGCCGCCCTGTTGTCGCGCTTTGGTCAGCAGCGCTTCGTCTGCTTTCACCCCGCCATTCGCACCCCGAGCCAATGGCGCAATCTGCGCTTCGAGCCGCCGTCGCGACACGGGTTTATCGCCGTGCTGGCCGGTTGTCGCGGCGTCATCTCCAACGCAGGTTTCGAGCTGGCTTCCGAGGCGCTCACCCTCGGCAAGAAACTGCTGGTCAAACCCCTCGGCGGCCAGTTCGAGCAGCTGACCAATGGCAAGACCCTCGAGATGATGGGGCTGGCGACCCTGATGGATGTGCTCGATGCCAATCTGGTGCGTACCTGGCTCGACAGCGCCTCGCCCGGGGCAGTCTGTTACCCCGATGTAGCAGGGGAGCTGGCCCGCTGGCTGGCGGCGGGCGCTGACGAGAGCGTGGCCTCTCTGTCGCGGCGGCTCTGGGCGCGCACTCTGTTTCCGGAGGAGGTAAGTGATCGCCTGAGCGAGCTGGATGGGGGCGACTGTTTATCCAGTTGCTGGTTATCGCAAGTGAGCGTTGTTGACTAGACTGAAAGGCGATCCCACCAAGGAGAGGACGGAGCAAATGCGCTTTACCAATGAAAACGGCGAAGTCATGAACCTGGCTGACAATCTCACCCTGCACGAGTTGCTCGATATGGGTGTCAGCATTTCGGTCAGTGAAGAGACCGATCCGGATCAGCAGATCTGGCTAGCGGAGCCGGACCAGGAGAACTGAGTCATCATTCGGCATCAAGCCCACCGCTGAGCGGTGGGCTTTTTTGTGGCTGTTTTCCCCCTCTGCGGAATGATCCGCTGGCCATTCCCCGACTTCCTTCCCTTTTGTCTCATGGTCGCTGCGGCAAGTCATTGAATGTTAATAGCCGGTTGAAATGTATGACTGTTCTGGTCAGATAAAGCCGTGGACAAGCGTTATGAAGCGGGTTAAGTTGGTTTTTCACCCTATTTTCGGGTGAATGACGGAAAAATCCTTTTTTTCTACTGTCGACGGGGCTGAATTGGGCCGATCTGCATTCAGATAACAACAAGAAACGGATCGGGCCGTGCCGGGAAGCACGGCATCGTCGGCGGGATTCGCTAAACGGAGCAAAGCCTGGAGGGCTTTATCATGGAGATGTTATCAGGCGCCCAGATGGTGGTTAGAGCGCTGGAAGATCAGGGAGTTGAGCACGTCTTCGGCTACCCTGGTGGCTCAGTGCTCGACATCTATGACGCTCTCTTCGAAAACGGCAAGATGGAGCATGTCTTGGTGCGGCACGAGCAAGCCGCGGTTCACATGGCTGACGGTTACGCCCGTTCCACCGGCAAGGTGGGGACTGTGCTGGTAACGTCGGGCCCGGGAGCGACCAACTGCATTACCGGTATTGCCACTGCCTATATGGATTCCATCCCGCTGGTGATCCTCTCCGGCCAGGTGCCGACCAGCATGATCGGTGAGGATGCGTTCCAGGAGACCGACATGATCGGTATCTCCCGCCCGGTGGTGAAGCACAGCTTCCTGTGCAAGAAGGCGAGCGATATTCCCGAGGCCATCAAGAAGGCCTACTACATTGCCGCCAGCGGCCGCCCGGGGCCGGTGGTGGTGGATCTGCCCAAAGATGTGCAGAACCCGAAAGAGAAATTCCCCTACCAGTATCCCGAGACGGTCTCCCTGCGCTCCTACAACCCGACCAAGTCTGGCCATAAAGGGCAGATCAAGCGGGCAGCCAAGCTGCTGGTAGAAGCCCAGCGCCCGGTGATGTACGTGGGCGGTGGCGCCATCAACGCCAATGCGGACCATCTGGTGACCAAGCTGGCGGAGCTGCTGAATCTGCCGGTGACCACCACCCTGATGGGACTGGGGGCTTTCTCCGGTGTCCATCCGCAATTTATCGGCATGCTGGGGATGCACGGCACCTTCGAAGCCAACAAGACCATGCACAACGCGGATCTCATCTTCGCCGTCGGTGCCCGCTTCGATGACCGCGTCACCAACAACGTGGCCAAGTTCTGCCCCAATGCGACCGTGGTTCATATCGATATCGACCCCACCTCCATCTCCAAGACGGTGCAGGCCCATGTGCCCATCGTCGGCTCGGTGGAAACCGTGCTGGAGCAGATGCTGGAAGTGATCCGCGAGTGTGGCTTCGATAACGACAAGGAGGCGCTGGCGGACTGGTGGAGCCAGATCAACCAGTGGCGCTCCCGTCACTGTCTGGCCTACGAAAAGTCGGCTACCCAGATCAAGCCGCAACAGGTGATTGAGACCCTCTACAAGGTGACCCAAGGTCAGGCGTTCGTCGCCTCTGACGTGGGTCAGCACCAGATGTTTGCCGCCCTCTACTACCCGTTTGCCAAGCCGCGCCAGTGGATCAACTCTGGTGGCCTCGGCACCATGGGCTTCGGTATTCCGGCCGCCATGGGGGCCCAGTTTGCCAACCCGGATGCGGTGGTCTGCTGCGTCACCGGCGATGGCTCGGTGCAGATGAACATTCAGGAGCTCTCCACCTGCATGCAGTACGGGGTGCCCATCAAGATCATCTCCATCAACAACCGTGCGCTGGGCATGGTCAAGCAGTGGCAGAAGATGTTCTACGGCGGTCGTCACAGCCACTCCTACATGGAGTCCCTGCCGGACTTCGTCAAACTGGCGGAAGCCTACGGCCATGTCGGCATCGCGGTGAGTGATCCGGCCGAGCTGGAGAGCGCCATGGAGAAGGCCTTCGCCATGAAGGATCGGCTGGTGTTCATGGATATCTCGGTAGACCCGGATGAGCACGTCTATCCGATGCAGATCAAGTTTGGCGCCATGGATGAGATGTGGCTGAGCAAGACGGAGAGAACCTGACGATGGAACATATTATTTCGGTCGTGCTCAAGGAGCTCAAGTTTGGTTCCATCAAGGACGAGATGTGGCTGAGCAAGGCGGGGGAAATATCATGAGACACATCATTTCAGTACTGCTGGAGAACGAATCCGGCGCCCTGAGCCGCGTGGTGGGCCTCTTCTCCCAGCGCGGCTACAACATCGAGACCCTGACGGTGGCACCGACCGAGGATCCCACCCTGTCACGCATGACCATAGTCACCATGGGTGACGAGCGGGTGCTGGAGCAGATCCAGAAGCAACTGCACAAGCTGGTGGATGTGCTCAAGGTGTGCGACCTGAGCGAAGGGGAGCATATCGAGCGGGAGATCGCGCTGGTCAAGGCGCGCGCCGCCGGTGGAGCCCGTGACGAGCTGAAACGGCTGGCGGATATCTTCCGTGGCCAGATCGTCGACGTCACCCCGGAGCAGTACACGGTACAGCTGGTGGGTACCAGCGAGAAGCTGGATGCCTTTATCAAGACTGCCGCCCAGACCAACGAGATCATCGAAGTAGTGCGCTCCGGCGTCTGCGGCATCTCGCGGGCGGACAAGGCACTGCGGCCCTGATGGCTGGCGGGACAGCTGATAATGCGTCAGCTGCCGCAGAGTGAAAGAAAAGAGGGCTCTGTGGAGCCCTTTTTGTTTGGTTTTTCTTTACGAGGGGAGGGGGGATGTTCGGTATTCATGATCTTGCACTGTTTATGGTCTCGGGGTTGCTGCTCAATATCATGCCGGGGCCGGACTCCCTGCTGGTCATGCTGCGCAGCGGCTCGCAAGGGTGGCGTGCCGGTTCGGTTGCGACGTTGGGCATTGGCACCGGTGTCATGGTGCATGTGCTGGCGGCGGCCCTCGGTCTGTCGGCCCTGCTAAGCGCGTCGGCCGAACTGTTTGCCCTTATCAAGCTGGCTGGCGCCATCTACCTGATCTATCTGGGGTTCTCCCTGCTGCGCCAGCAGGCTACGGGGTCAATGGAGAGAGGGGCCACCCTGCCAGCCCTCTCCTATGGCCAGATTTACCGGCAGGGAGTGCTGACCAATGTGCTCAACCCCAAGGTGGCGCTCTTTTTTCTCGCCTTCGTGCCCCAGTTCATCGCGCCGGATGCCCCCGACAAGGCGCTCGCTTTTATCCTGCTCGGCTGCATCTTCAATCTGGGCGGCATCATCTGGTGTCACCTGCTGGTCTTTACCACCGTCTATGCCAGCCACAGGGTACGCTTGTCACAGCGTCTCGGCCGCTGGCTCAACCGGGGCATCGGCACCCTGTTTGTCGGGCTCGGGATCAAGCTCGCCAGCGACTAGCTCGCCGCTTTCTGACCTGAGGCAGATTATCGTGCACCGCGCTGTGGTATGGTCGGCAGTCAGCTGCGGGGCCAGCCCCGCTCTCTCTTTTTCAGGTCAGCCCCACTGGCCGCAGCAGCGAGATCCCTTGCCCAGATGAACATCGCCCGGCTCAAGAACTTTACCGAGATCGTGAAGAACAACTTCAACATCTCGGCGACGGCGGAGAAGCTCTATACCTCCCAGCCGACCCTCAGCAAGCAGATGAAGATGCTGGAAGATGAGCTGGGATTCGCCCTCTTTACCCGCAAGGGGAAGAATCTGGTCGGCTTGACCAGCGCAGGCGAGCAGGTGATGGAGCTGGCCAAGGGGGTAGTGGCGCAGGTGGAGCAGATCAACCAGCTGTCGCTCGGGGAGCAACTGGCTACCAGCGGGGTGCTGCGTATCGCCACCACCCACACCCAGGCGCGCTACAAGCTGCCAACGGTGATCACCGAGTTCAGCCGTCGTTATCCCGATGTGGCGATCCAGCTCCATCAGGGGGCACCTGCCCAACTGGCTCAGATGGTGCAAAGCGGCGATGTGGATATGGCGATCGCCACCGAGTCCATGTATTTGTTCGACGAGCTGGCCGCCGTCCCCTGTTATCGCTGGGGGCGCAGCGTGGTGGTGCCGCACGGTCATCCGCTGATCGACTGCCAGCCGCTGTCGATGGCAGATCTGGCCCGCTATCCCCTCATCACCTATGTGTTCGGTTTCACCGGACGCTCCAAGATGGACAAGGCCTTCAGCCGCCACGGTCTCTCGCCGAAAACAGTGCTGACCGCCACCGATACCGATGTGATCAAGCACTACGTCCGGCTCGGGATGGGGGTCGGGGTGATCGCCAGTGTGGCCTTCGACGAGGGGGAGCGGGAGGATCTGGTGAGTTTCAACATCGACCACCTGATCGCCTCGAGCGCCACCCACATCTGCCTGCGCAAGCATGCCCATCTGCGTGACTACATGTACGACTTTATCCACCTCTACGCCCCCCATATCAGCCGGGAGACGGTGCAACTGCACCTTATCAACCAGCCGCCGACTGCCAATATGGCGGAGTTGCCGTGGCTCTAGCCGCGGGTTGTTTGTCGTACACAGAGCAAGAATGCAGAGACAAAAAAGAGAGGCTGTTGCCTCTCTTCTGGTTTTATCGGGATGCGAGATTAAGCGCTGCGGGTCGCTAGGTTGATAAAGATCTGGGCTCCGACCAGCAGGCAGTCGTCATCGAGGTAGTAGGGGTTTGCATGCAGATAGTTGCAGATCCCCTTGGCCTGACAGCCGCTGCCGAGGAAGAACATGGCCCCCTTGCGGCCACGGCAGGCGTTGACCATGTAGCTGAAATCCTCGCTGCCGGTCATCGGCTGACCCTGAGCGTTGATCCCCTCGGAGGGCAATACGTCGGCGGCCGCTTGCAACAGGCGGGCACAGGCATCGGCGTGGTTCTCGACCGCCGGATACCCGGCATAGACCATCTTGGTCTTGAAGCCGCGCAGCTCGCTCTGGGCCACGATCTCCTTGAAGCTGTTCTTCAGGATCTGGTCTGTCTCGGCATCCATGGCACGGATGGTGCCGCGCGCCTGCACATGGTCGGCGATGGCGTTGGGGATGGTGCCGCCGTTGATCATGCCGCAGCCAAACACCGCCGGGCTGAACGGGCTGGTGCGCTTGGCGACGATGTAGTCCATGTCTTCGATGATCCGCACCGCTTCGCGGATGGCATCCAGCCCCTTGTGGGGGGTGGATCCGTGGGCGGATATACCGTGCACATCCAACGTCCAGGCGGAGCCCCAGGAGGACATGACACCGTGGTTGAACTTGATGGTGCCGGTCTCCATGGCGCCGTCGTTATGGAGGGCATAGATCTCGTCCACCCCCTTCATGCAGCCCAGTTCGACCATCTTCTCGGCGCCCGGCACCCGCATATCCTCTTCCGCCATCTGGAAGATAAAGCGGACGTTGTACTGCAGGCGATCGCGGTTGGCGGCCAGAAACTTGGCTGCGGTCAGGGCGATCGCCATATGGGAGTCGTGACCGCAGTTGTGGGCCATTCCCTCGTGGGTCGACTTGAACGCAACCTCGCTCATGTCGTGCATCTCGAGGCCATCCATGTCGGCACGGAAGGCGATGGTCGGCAGCACAGGATCAACTACCAGATCGCCGTGGAAACCGGTGAAGCCCGGGTAGTCGGTGAGACGGTAGCCAAAGCCTGCCATCAGCTCGCGGCAGTAGGCCGAGGTCTTGAACTCGACGCCGGAGGCTTCCGGAATGGTGTGCAGATGGTGGCGCACTTCCTGACTGAAGTCGCGCAGGGCCAGCAGGGCCGGTTCAATGTGGATGTTGTTCATCAGATGATCCCTTGAATGGAGAAGCCGAGCTGGGCCACCAGCGAGGCGCCGAAGAAGCAGCAGGTGGAGACGATCATGAAGATCAGGATCACTTTCCAGGACATCTTCTTCAGCTCTTCCAGCTGACCGCCCACCGAGAGACCGGCAAAGGCCAGCAGCGGTACGCAGCAGGAGAGGAAGGAGATCTTGGCTACGGCGTCAATGAAGAGGCCGCGCACCGGGGTTTCCGGCAGGCAGATGAGAATGCCGATGATGGTGGCATAGGCAAATGCCGGCAGGGAGGAGGGCAGGTAGCGCTTGGCAATCAGCGAGGCGAACACCACCAGCGACATGGCGATAAAGCTGTCACCCATCAGCCAGAGCGGGGTGCCGGTGGTCAGGGTCTGGGTAAACATAGCCAGCAGGATCGCCAGAAAGACGAATCGCATATCCATTACGATGCTTTTCATGCTTTCTCTCCTTTGGCAGTCAGGGCATAGATTTTTTCAGCGAGCGGCAGACCCAGATAGGTGAGGGAGAGGGCGCCGAGGGCAGACGAGAGCAGGTTCGAGGCTGCCGCGATACTCAGCACCTGCTGAGCCAGTGCTTCGTCGAGACCGTTGATCAGGGCGCCGGAAGCGGCACTCAGCATGGAGCCTGAGCCCACACCGGAGCCGGCAGCCAGCGCCAGCGGGTGCAGACCGGTGAGCGGGGCGATACTGCCCAGCACGCTGAACCAGAGGGTACCGATGACGGAGCCGCACAGGTAGATGGCCAGCACGCCGATGTACTCCTGGGAGCCGGTGCCGAACTTGCCCTGAATTACCGCAACGGACGGCTCACGGCTGATGGAGGAGCAGGCCCCGATGGCGCGGCGGCCAAAGCCGAACTTCACCGCCAGCGGAATGGCGATCAGGATCGGCAGCAGGTTGCCAATCTCCTGCAAGAACAGCGGCACGCCGACGCTCAGGATCATCTTCAGGTTGGGGATGATCATCCCCGCGTACTGGGTACCCAGGATCAGCAGGCTGAAGCCCACCATCTTGCCGCAGAAGCCCTCTTCTTTTTCGGTGAAGAGCTGCTTCCAGCCGGGGATGCGATCCTTGACCGGTTTGGCGGAGACAATCATGCCGATGATGACGGCAAAGAGCATCGGCAGGATCGGGATGATGGCGATGCCGATCCTGATCTCCTGTTTGCCTATCAGGTACTGGGCCACAAAGATCAGCATGGCGGTTGCAAATATGCTGACTGTGACTGTCTTGAGGGGGCTGGTTTGCTGCATAGTTTTTTCTCTTGTTATTCCCATGTGTGGCCATCGTCAGGATTGTCCAGACCGATGATGGGGGCATCATAAGGAGCGAAGAGGGGCAGGAATGTGACCTTCATCAAGCTGGCCATATGGCATTTTTTCATGGGGTATGCCCTTTAACCCTCTGGATACCAAGGGCTAAATGTCGTTAACAGAACGTCAGCATTGGCAGGACAAGATAAGCAAACAGGAGGGAAATGGCGACACCGCCCCGCAGGGCGGTGACGCGTATCAGGCTGGCGTTTTGAGCCGCGCACTGCGCAGCAGCAGGGGTAGTTGGTAAAGCACCAGGGCGCCGAGTACCAGTCCGGCACCGGCCAGTTTGGTGCCGCCGAGGGGTTCGCTATAGAAGAGGGTGCTCAGGATCAGCGTCCAGACCGGTTCCAGCAGCATCATCAGGGCTGCGTGAGCGGTAGTCATCTTGCTCAGTGCATGGGTGAGCAGCCAGTAGCGCAATGTGGTGGCGATCAAGACGCTCGCCGCAAACCAGCCCCAGATGCCGTGGCTGACTCCAGCCTCGGGCCACTGCTCGGTCAGCAGGGAGAGCAGGGTGCCGAGCAGGCCGGTCATCGCCAGCTGGATGCAGGTGAGCCAGGTGGGGGCGATGGATTGGGCGAAGTGGCGATGGACGGCAAGCTGGATGCCGAGGGTGGTGGCCGCCGCCAGAAACCAGAACAGCGAGAGCGACACGCCCCAGTGGGTGCTGCTGGAGAGTAGCAGTAAACCGGCGATAGCGATCGGCAGAGTGAGCCAGTAGTGGCGGCCGGGTTTGGCCCGAAAGGCTGCCCAGGCGGCCAGCGGGGCCATCAGGGTGGCGACGCTCATGATAAAGGCGCCGCTGCCCAGCGCATCGCTCTGGCTGATGGCGGTGACCCACAGCAACAGGCTGGCGCCGAGCAATGTGCCACAACCGGCGGCGCGCACCATCTGGGGTCGGCTCGGCGGTGGCTCGCGCAGCCAGGCCAGGGGGAGCAAAAGCAGGGCGGCCAGCAGAAAGCGGCTGCCGATAAAGGCGGCGGGCGGCAGTTCGCGGATCGCCTCTTTCGAGAAGAGCCAGCCAGCAGCGGCCAGCAGGGTGACCAGTACCATCAGCAGCAGGGGAGTGCGGTTCATCGGGGTCGCCATGGTGAAATGGAGGGGAGAGCATAAAGGAAAGGCGCCAGGTATTGCTACCTGGCGCCTTTCGCATCTGCCTTGAACCGCCGTCGCGGCTCGCGGCCAGCAATCAGTTCATGCCGTAACGCTTGAGCTTCTTGCGCAGGGTGCCACGGTTGATACCCATCATCACGGCAGCGCGAGTCTGGTTACCACGGGTGTACTGCATGATCACGTCCAGCATCGGCGCTTCGACTTCGGAGAGAACCATATCGTACAGATCAATCACTTCCTGACCGTTCAACTGGGCCAGGTAGTTACGCAGGGCCTGTTGCACAGAGTCACGCAGGGGGCGCTGGGTCGGCTCGGCAGCGTGATTGTGAGTAGTTGTTACCAATGCATCAGAAGTCAGGGTTTGTTCGAACATATTCGGTCGGCTCTTTAGTTATCTTGTTAACCTAATCCATCGAAATACGCTTCGAGTGCCTCAAGTTGCGCGTCTGCGCAATCCAGGGCATTGAAGTGCTTACGGAATTCTCGGCCCGTCTCTTCTTCATCCAGATACCAGCCCACGTGTTTACGGGCTATGCGCGCTCCCAGATATGCACCATAAAACCGGTGCAGGTTGGTTACATGCTCGTTCATCAGGGTGCGAACCTCTTCCCTCTCGGGAGGCGGCAGCTTGGTGCCCGTCTCAAGAAAATGACGGATTTCCCGGAAAATCCAGGGTCGTCCTTGCGCAGCTCGGCCGATCATCACGGCGTCAACACCGGTATAGTCGAGGACATACCGGGCTTTCTCCGGGCTGTTGATGTCACCATTGGCGACAACAGGAATCGATACGGCCTGCTTAATCGCCCTGATCGTGTCGTACTCCGCTTCGCCCTTGTAGAGGCAGGCACGGGTACGACCATGCACGGCAAGGGCCGCGATACCGCAATCTTCGGCGATTCGGGCGATCTCCACGCCATTGCGGTTATCCGGATCCCATCCTGTGCGGATCTTCAAGGTGACAGGCACCTCCACTGCATCCACCACGGCCCGGCAAATTGCTTTGACCTGATCGGGGGCGCGCAGCAGGGCAGAGCCTGCCAACTTCTTATTCACTTTTTTTGCCGGACATCCCATGTTGATGTCGACGATCTGTGCGCCCTGCTCCACGTTGTAGCGGGCAGCAAACGCCATCATCTCGGGGTCGGCTCCGGCAATCTGGACCGATCGCAATCCGCCTTCTGCAGAGTGATCCATCCTCATCCTGGTTTTCTGGGTATCCCAGACATCCGGGTTGGCCAGCAGCATCTCGGAAACGGCCATGCCAGCCCCCAATCGCAAACAAAGTTCACGGAATGGTCGGTCAGTTACACCGGCCATGGGAGCCACAATCAAGGGAGTTTCAAGCGTGTGGGGACCTATCTGCATTCCACGGTTACCATCGGCTTAGGGCGGCGTATATTACGCATTTTTTAGGCAGGAGAAAAGGTTAGTATTTGAGCGTCAGCCATTTTTTTCTGAAAAAAACGTCGCGCCAAGGCTTGCAAATTCTGGAGTTATTGAAAAACGGCCAGATTGCCGGAGACTGATCGCTGTACCATTCGGGTCGGACGCCTGCATAATTGTCAGTCCACTTGCAGGCCCGCTTTGCGTTATGATGGCGGGCTTAAGTCGAGCAAATGCTCCAAACATTTATGCAACAAAAGCGGATTGGGGATCTATGACGTCAAGGTTCATTAAATCACTCTGGCCGTGTCTGCTGGGGGCCGTGCTGGGGTCGGCGCAGGCGCAAACCATCAGTTTCGGCGAAGCCTGGACCCGGGTCATCCAGCAGGATGAAGGGCTGGCTGCCGAGCAGGCCGGGGTCGATCGGGCCAAGCAGTTGCGCGAGGCGGCCAAGGACATGTATCTGCCCAAGGTGGATCTGGGGGCCAGCTATACCCATCTTGATCAGCCGATTGAACTTGATGCCCTCGATCTCAATCCGCTGGCCAAGCAGAAAGATCTGATCCTGGCACTCGGCAGCCTGTTCGGGGTCGGGGCCAACGCATTTGTCACCCCCCTGACCAAACAGAATGTGGTGACCAGCTCGGTCAAGATGCTCTGGCCGCTGTTTGCCGGTGGTCGCATCGATGCGGCGCAGGAGATCCGCCAAGCGCAGGTGAGCGAGGCGCAGCAGCTGCTGGTGCTCAAGCAGCAATCCACCTTCGAGAGCCTCTCCCAGACCTATTTCGGCGTGGTGCTGGCTGCTCAGGTGGTGCAGACCAAACAGGAGATCGAAGAGGGGCTGGCCCACCATCTGGATCACGCCAAGAAGCTCGAAGCGCAGGGCCAGATCGCCAGGGTGGAGCGCCTCTCCGCCCAGTCGGCCTATGACAGAGCGCGCATCGATACCCAGAAGGCGCGTCGCAGCCTCGAGATCGCCGAGCTGGCCCTCGGCCGCATGCTGAAGTTGCCAAATGCCCAGCCGGGCAGCGGCCTGTTCGTCAACAAGGATCTGCCGCGCCTCGAGGGGTTGGTGAGCCAGACCCTGGAGGTGCACCCCGGTCTCAAGTTGCTCAGTGCCAAGAAGGAGCAGGCCAAGGGGATGATCCGGGTCGAGCAGGGCAAATATGCCCCCGAGGTGTTCCTGTTCGGTAACTACAACCTCTATGAAGATGATTCGATAGCTTCCAAGACCGCGCCGGACTGGCTGGTGGGGGTGGGTGTCAGCATGCCGTTGGTGAGCCGCGATGGCCGCTCCGAGACGGTGCAGGCAGCCAAGAGTGCCGAGCTGCAAGTCAATCTGCTGCAGGCCAAGACCCGTCAGGATCTGGAGTTGCTGGTAGAGAAGACCTGGCGCGAAGCGGCGCAGGGGCTGGAGGAGTATCAATCCCTCTCTTCCACTCAGGCGCTGGCAGAGGAGAACGTGCTACTGCGGGACAAAGCCTTCGGGCAGGGACTCTCTACCTCCCTCGATGTGGTGGATGCCCAGAACCAGCTGGCGGGGGTCAAGACCCAGCGCGCGGCGGCGGCTTATCAATATGTGGTGTCGCTGGCTCGTCTGCTGGCGCTCTCCGGCCAGATGAACAGTTTCAATCAATATCAGCATGGTCAGGTGATCGAGGTGAACTCATGATCGCCATCCGATTCGTGCCTTTTTCTATCTTTGTTTCGACCGCCAAGGGTCGCCCGTTTGTCGAGGTGAAGTGATGAGCCATCCCCCCATCAAAAAGAAGATGAGCCAGGGTAAACCGCTGTTGTTGCCGCTGGCGCTGGTGATCCTGGTGGTCTGGCTCGGCTGGCGTTTCTGGCTGGCCTATCAGCCGGAGCCGGTGCATCTGCAAGGGCAGATTGAAGCGCAGCAATATTCGGTCTCCTCCAAGGTGCCGGGTCGTATCGACGAAGTGTTGGTGAAAAAGGGTGATCAGCTGGTCAAGGATCAGCTGGTCTTTACCCTGGCGAGCCCCGAGATTGAAGCCAAGCTGAGCCAGGCCAAGGCCGGTGAGGCCGCAGCGGGTGCGCTGGCGCAAGAGGCGGAGAAGGGCGCCCGTGCCCAACAGATCGCTGCCGCCAAGGATCAGTGGCAAAAAGCCAAGGCTGCCGCCCAGCTGCGTGGCAAGACCTATGAGCGGGTTGCCAGCCTGCACCGAGATGGCGTGATGCCGCTGCAAAAACGCGACGAGGCCTGGACTGCCTGGCAAGCTGCACGCTACAGCGAAGGGATGGCGTGGCAACAGTACCAGATGGCGTTGGAAGGGGCGCGGGAAGAGACCAAGATCGCCGCCCGCGAGAAGGCCAAGATGGCGGCGGGTTCGGTTGCTGAGGTAGAGGCCTATCTGGCCGATACCCGCATCACCAGCCCCCACAATGGTGAAGTGAGTCAGGTACTGCTGCGTAGCGGCGAGCTGGCGCCACAAGGCTTCCCGGTGGTGACCCTGCTCGACATGAGCGATGCCTGGGCCCAGTTCCACGTTCGCGAGGATCTGCTGCCCCGCTTCCCGGTCGGTACCGAGTTTGATGCCCGCATCCCCGGCCTTGGCGATCAGACCGTGCGCTTCAAGGTGACCCATGTGGCCGTGATGGGGGATTTCGCCACCTGGCGTGCCACCGATACCCGTCAGGGCTTCGATATGAAGAGCTTCCAGGTGGAGGCTCGCCCGCTGCAACCGGTTGAGGGGTTGCGGGTTGGCATGAGTGTGCTGGTTGAACTCTGATGGGACGTGAATTTCGGCTGCTGTGGCAGGATCCCTTCAGTCGTGCCCTGATGAGCTGGGTGCCGCTGCTGCTGATGGGGATCCTCTGCTGGATCTTCTCGGCAGGGCTGGCCCGCGACCTCAAGGTAGGGCTGGTGGATCTCGACCACAGCGTGCTCTCGCGCCAGCTCGCTTTCTCGCTGGATGGCTCGGCCGGGCTCAAGGTGGCGCAACAGTTTGACTCCATCGATGCCGGTGCCCGAGCCCTGCGCGGTGGTGATATCTATGCGCTGGTGGTGATCCCCAACCATCTGGAGCGGGATGCCCGTCAGGGCACCCAGCCGCAGGTGACGGTGTTCAACAACGGCCAGTTCATCCTGATCGCCAAGCTGGTCAACTCGGCGCTGGCGCAGGTGGTCGGGACTCTCAATGGTCAGGTTGGCGTGCTGGAGGCGATGGCTGACGGCAAGGCGCTGCCCGGCGCACTCGGGCAGTCGGTGCCCATCAGCAGTCAGGTGACTGCGCTCTATAACCTCAACTCCAGCTACGCCCAGTTTCTGCTGAGTGCCATTCTGCCCGCGGTGTGGCAGATCCTGGTGGTGCTGTTCGGCCTCAATGCGCTGGCCCGTACCGATCGGCTGGGACTGGACTGGACCACTCGCGGTGTCTGGTTTGGCCTCTGGCGCAGCCTGCTGCCCCACGTGTTGATTGGCTGGGGTTGGGGGATAGTCTGGACGCTGCTGCTGTTCAAAGGCTTCTCCTACCCCATGCACGGTAGCTGGCTGGTATTGCTGGTGGGGCTGGGGCTCGCCTCGGCAGCCTGCGTCACCATGGGGGCTTTTTTCTACGGCATCATTCGGGATCCGGCCCGCGCCCTGTCGCTGGCGGGGGCTTACACTGCGCCCGGTTTTGCCTTTATGGGGGTCACCTTTCCGGTGAGTGCCATGGGGGATTTCGCCCGCTTCTGGCGCAGCCTGTTGCCGGTCTCTCACTATGTCGAGTTGCAGATTGGTCAGAGCAATTATGGTCTGCCCCTCGCATCCGCCCTGCCGCAACTGGGGGCGCTGCTGCTGTTTCTGCTCCCCCTGCTGCTGGTGGTACGTCGTTACAAGCAGCAGGCCGAGCTGGCCCGTCAATCAGCCGCAGTGGCAGTCGCCGAAAAGGAGCCTGAGTGATGCTGGGATTTGTCGATCTGTTGCGCCTCGAGTTGCGCACCCTGCTGGCGGATCGCGCCATCATGCTGACCCTGTTTGGCGGGGTGAGCTTCTACTCGTTTCTCTATCCCCAGCCCTATCTGCATCAGCTGCCGCGGGAAGAGGCGGTGGTGATGGTCAACGAGGATGGCAGTCAGTTGTCCCGTCAGCTGGAGTTTATGGCCGATGCCACGCCGCAGGTGAAGCTGGTGGCGCGGGCCAATTCACTGGATGAAGCGCGGCAGCTGATGATGGCCGGGAAGGCGAGCGGGATCCTGCATATCCCCAACCACTTCTATCGGGATCTGATGCTGGGCAAGAGCGTCACCCTGAGCTATGCCGGTGATGCCTCCTACTTTCTGGTCTACGGTACCATTGCCGAGGGATTGGCGCAGGCTGGCGGCACTCTCGCCGCGCAGGTGAAGGTGGCGCGGCTGTTGAGCCACGGCGAGGCACTGCCACAAGCGGCCATGGGCTGGAATGCGGTGGCCCTCAACGTGGTGCCGGTGTTCAACCCCACCATGGGCTACGTCAACTACGTGGTGCCGGCGGTGTTCGTGCTGATCCTCCATCAGGTGTTGCTGATGGGGGCGGGGATCCTGGGTGCGACCCAGAACCAGCGCAGTTGCCGCGGCGAGCACGGTTACTGGCAAAGCGCGCCGGTGTTGCCGCTGCTGCTGGCCAGAACCCTGGTGCTGGCGGGGTTGTTTCTGTTACCGGTGAGCTACTTCCTCGGCTTCTGCTTCGATCACTACAATATCGCTCGTCATGCAGACCCTGTGCAGCTATGGCTGTTCGCCCTGCCGTTCCTGCTGGCGACCTGCTGGTTCGGTATTGTGCTGGGGGCGATCTTTACCCGGCGCGATCTGCCCACTCAGGTGGTGTTGATCTCCTCCCTGCCGCTGGTCTTTCTGGCGGGCTTTATCTGGCCGCTCGAGCTGATCCCGGCGCCCCTCAACTGGCTGGCTCAGTGGGTGCCCACTATCCCGGCCATCGAGGGTTTTCTGCGCCTTAACCAGATGGGGGCCGACTTCGCGCAGGTTTCCCGTTACTGGTGGCAGCTGTGGGGACTGGCGCTGCTCTACGGCGTGCTGGCTTGCCTGCTGCTGCGTTGGCGGCAGCAGTCGCTGCCGGTTGCTCGCCCGTCAGTCGTGCAGGGTGAAACGACCGCCGGTTAAGCGGGATAGGGCAAGCACTCGTGAGATGGCGTGTGCGGTAAAGTGAAAACGGTCAGCCCTTGGGTTGACCGTTTTGTTATGTGGTGGGTATGAGCAGTTTTACTGCTGCGTTAGCCGCGCTGGAGCGTAGGATCGCCGATGGCGTAGATCTGCCCCACCGCCGCATCATCCGCCAGCAGGCGCAGCCCTTGGGCGGCCACATCGGCGCGGCGTACCAGTCCGTGCACCTCCTTGCCCTGACTCAGTTCGGCACGGCCGGTGGCGTCGCCATCCTGCAGGCCCGCAGGGCGTAGAATGGTCCATGCAAGGGAGCTGGTCTGCAGCCAGCTCTCCGCCAGACTCTTGAGACGTACCTCGTGACCAAAGGCGGCGCGGGCACGTTCAGGCAGATACTGCCAGCTGTCGCCGCAGCCGAGAGAGGTGACCAGCAGCAGCCGTTTCAGGCCAGCCTGCTCCATGGCATCGATCACATGACGGTTGCCCTGATAGTCCACCGGCGCGGCCTGACGGAAGCTGCCGAGGGTGGAGACGACCAGTGCATCTTGTCCCGCTCGGGCACACGCCTGCTGTACCGCAGCCGGATCCAGCGCATCCCCCTCGATCACCTCAACTCCCAGCGCCTCCATTTCCGTAGCCATCTCGGGGCTGCGCACCAGCGCAACGACCCGGTGACCCTTGTTCAGGGCGTGGTGAGTAAAGGCACGGCCCAGCCCGCGGCTGGCTCCGAAAATCAGTGTGGTTGGCATAGCTGAGCTCCCTTGGCAAAAGGGGCTAGCCTAGTGGCTTGTTCGTCTGCTGTAAATGAGAGTTGTTTCTATTTGTGAGCTGGCAGTGAGGAGAGAGTGCGAGCCGCCAGCGACTCGCACTCTTTGAGAAGCATCAGCCGCTGTAGTTGCCGATGCTGGGGCGACGGCTTGGGCCGCTCAGGTGGATATCCACCGGATTGAACGCCTTGATCGCCTCATAGCTGAAATCACCGATCGCCTGATGCAGGCTCTGTGGTGTGTGGTTGGTGATGATGATGACGCTCTTTGACAGGTTGCGACGGCGGCGCAGCAGGTGGCCGAGGAAGCTGGACTGGCTCTCCGCCATTTTGGCGCGGTTGGCCGATACCTCGTCGATGATCAGCAGATCCACCTCTTCCAGTGCGCGGCGGTACTGGTTGCGCTCATCCTGGTCGGGGATGACGTTGAAGAACAGCCGATCGACGATGGAGGCCCACTGCTGGAAGATCACCGATTTCTGGTGACGGGCGATCAGCTCATGCGCCACCGCTCCCGCCAGCGTTGACTTGCCGGTGCCGTAGTCGCCGTAGATCAGCATGCAGCCGCCACCGCTCTTCTCCCAGTGCTCGAAGCCGCTGATAAAGTAACGGGCTGTTTCGATGGGGTATTGCAGCGCCGGGTCACCGGCATCCATCTTGTCAAATACCCAGTCAGGGTTGAGGTCGGCCTGGGCGATCAGCTTCTGGATCCGCTCCTGACGGGCCGCCTTCTGCAGCTCGCGCACCTCGGCGTTGGCCTTGGCGTCGTACTCCTTGCGCAGGGTCTCGTAGTCATACTGGCCGCCACCGGTCTCTTGTTGCAGGCGACGAATGCGCTCCAGCAGGCCACCCACATGGCGGCTCAATTCCGGGTCGTGAATGCGGTGATCCTGCTTGGCCTTGGCGATCTTCTGGCGCTTGGCTTCGATCTCTTCCAGCTCCTGGCGCAGGGGATCTTGCGGGTCAGTCATGGAATGCTCCTTCTGCTCGATCAGGGATGGGTAGACAAGGGGTTGATTCTGCCTGCAGGCGGGGGCCGCTATCAATCATTATCCGGCTCCTGCTGCGCTGCGGGTTCTTGCGTCTGCTGTTGGGCCAGTCGCTTGGCCTCTTCAATCATCTGTTGGGCCCGTTTGCTGGGGCCCGACTCTGCCGGGGCCGGCGTCACCTGCTGGTAGCCCTGCACCTCCATCGGTTTGCGACGGGTATAGCGGCGGGTCTTGAGGGCGCGAATGAACTTGAGCATCCATTGATGCTGGGAGTCGAACACCTCGGGGCGCCCCAGCCAGTAGGCGATAAACTCCCCCAGATCTTCTTCGCTATAGCTGGCATCGATCACCCCGCACAGACGGGCGAGGGCGGGCAGCTCCTCGTCCGGTCGCCATTGCAGATGCATCTGGAAGGGGCGCTCCGGCAGCGGGCTGCGCAATTTCTGGGTCAGCAGTGGCAACTGAAACGGGCACTGATGGTAGTGCTCACTCTCGGGCTGAGCCTCGACCTGCAGCAGGCCCGCCTCCATCAGTTCATCGAACAGCTCGGTGAGCTGACGGGCATTGACCTGAAACGAGAAGCCGCAGGGATCACCCGGATCGACCACTGCCAGTGCCCGACCCAGCTCGGGATAGTTGAGCCGGGCCGCCTGATTTTCCAGCACCAGTCGGCGCAGCTGCAGGGTATAGAGGCTGCGAGCCGGATGGGACAATCTGGGGTGGGCAAGGGCACTGTATTCGGCTGGGGTCATGGTCTTCTTCACGAGCTGGAGTGGGGGGCATTATCCCCTATGGTGCTCTCCTGCACAATTCGTCACACTGCAAGTGAGTGCCCTGCATGGTCGGGTGGTGAAAATTGATCGTACCGCGGAGCGTTGAGCAGGGAGAGCGGGATTGTGTCGATAATCCAGCAGCTTGCACTATTTTGGTATGCAGATTAGCCAATCCGGCTATTTGTGACGCAAGGCACGCGGCATTTCTGCTGATTTAGACTAGTCTTATTACTTAAATAAACAATTGACTCATAAGGTTTTTGTCAACATGCCAAAACCCGGACTGCGGATCCTGGTGGTGGAAGACGAAGCAGTTTTTCGCCATTCGTTAGTGAGTTACCTCGCGCGGGACGGGGCAACGGTGTTTCAGGCTGAGGATGGAATTGAAGGGTTGTCAGCTGCAGCGATTTATCATCCCGACGTGGTACTGTGCGATCTCAATATGCCCAATATGGATGGCCGCGAGGTAATCGCCTGTCTCTCTGCGCGCTATCCCCATATTCCGGTTATCGTCATTTCGGCCCAGAGCTCCATGGAGGCGGTCGCCAGTGCCTTGCGTGCCGGTGCTCGGGACTACCTGCTCAAGCCCCTCGAGAACTTCGCACTGGTCGATCGCAGTATCGACCAGTGCCTGAATGGGAGTTCCACGCGAGCTCAGCAGCTCGAATTGATGGCGCATATGGATTACTTCAGTGCGCATGATCGGGCTGCCAGCCGTTTGCTCGCCGGGCTGAAGCCACCGGGATTGCAGGAGTGGGGCCCCTGGCAGGTCACGTTCAAGGGGCTTGGGCACCTCTTCATTCCCGATACCTTCAAGGTGGAAGACAAGCTGCTGGTGCTGGTGATGGAGATGCCCATCATGGGGACGGATGCAGGATTTTGCGGGGCGCTGGTGCGCTCTCTGATGAACGTGCCCTATCGCCAGTTTCAGCAGAACGAGAGCCGTTTGCTGAGCCAACCGCACCGGTTGCTCGACTACCTAAACCATCAGTTGATGGAGTCCGGGTTGCGCCACGCTTTTGCCATGGCTGCTCTGCTGTTTGATCAGCACGATGGGCTGGTATTTGCCAATGCCGGGCTCACTTCCCCCCACTGGTTGATGCGCTCGGGTGGATTACCGCTTGGTCTGATGCGCAACAGCCACTACGCTCTGCACAAACGCAGCTGGCATGAACCATTCGATCTGCAGTTTCGCAGCGACAGCGGTAGTGCGCTCAATGTGCAGGTGCGTCATCACTGAGGCTGCTTGACTAGAGACCAAAACAGACAAGGCGCCCGATGGGCGCCCTGTCTGTTGTCTACAATCCTGACCGTTTAGACGGTGGCGGAGTGTAGTTTCTTCTCTTGAGCTTGCGGCTCTTTGGCTGGGCCTTCGGCACCGTGCATCCAGTAAACCAGACGATTAGCCATGGTCAGCAGCAACAGGGCGCTCAGCACCGCAGCCAGGGCGATGCCACCGAAGATGGCGATCGGGCCGGCTTCACCAACAATGGAGCCGATAAAGCCCGCAGCATAGTTGGCGATGGCGATAAAGCCCATCCAGGCACCCATCATGAGGGAAGCCAGACGCAGCGGAGCCAGTTTGGTCACCATGGAGAGGCCGATCGGGGAGAGGCAGAGCTCGCCCAGGGTGTGGAACAGGTATGCGCCAACCAGCCAGAACATGGAGGTCTTGACGGTGTTGTCACCACCCTGCTGTAGCACGGCACCCACCATGAACAGGAAGCCGATAGCCAGGAACAGCAGACCCATGGCGAATTTCACCGGAGAGTTCGGCTCTTTCTTGCCGAGCTTGATCCAGATGGCCGCAACGACCGGTGCCAGAGTGATGATGAAGAAGGGGTTCAGGGACTGGAACCAGGCAGTCGGCACTTCGAAGCTGCCGATCATGCGGTCGGTATACTCCTGGGTGTAGAGGTTCATCAGACCACCGGCCTGCTCGAAGCCGGCCCAGAAGATGATGGTGAACAGACCCAGTACCAGAATAACCTTGATGCGATCCACTTCCTGCTTGGTCAGCGGTGCTTTCTGCTCGGTAGTACGCAGGGCGGCTGCGCGCTGGGCGGCAGTGACACGACCGATGTCACCCAGGAAACGTTGGGCCATGGTGGCCTGGATCACCAGAGAGAGCAGCATGCCGATACCGGCGCCGACGAAGGCTGCTTGCCAGCCGTAGGCGGTGGCGGCAGCACCACAGATCACACCTGCCAGCAGGGAACCCAGGTTGATGCCCATGTAGAAGATGGTGAAAGCACCATCACGGCGGTGATCGCCCTCTTCATAGAGGTCACCCACCATGGTGGAGATGTTCGGTTTGAACAGGCCGTTACCCACGATCAGCAACGCGAGGCCCGTGTAGAACATGGTGTTGACCATATCCGGGAACATGGCGTGGGGCAGTGCCAGAGTGAACTGACCTGCGGCCATCAGCACGGCACCGATCAGGATGGCGCGACGTTGACCCAGGAAGGTGTCAGCCAGCCAGCCGCCGATCAGCGGAGTGATATAAACCAGACCGGTATAGATACCGTAGAGTTTGAGGGCATCTGCCTGACTCCAGCCCAGACCGCCGTTGGCAGTCAGGTCGGTCAGATAGAGCACCAGTACGGCACGCATGCCGTAATAGGAGAATCTCTCCCACAGTTCGGTACTAAAGAGCAAAAAAAGCCCTTTAGGGTGACCTAAAAAGGTCCCTTTTGACGGGTTATTCATTGGAACTTCCACCTGTGTCTTATATTTTTTTGAGTTTTTTATGCAAGGGCGAGAAACACGCCTCAACCCTTATAGAACATGTGTGAATAAATTACAACATTATGATTTGCTGAGAGTTTATTTACTCTTGATTGATTTTTTGTTGCGTAAATGAAAAAGGAGCATCATTTGATGCTCCTCGAATACCTCTACAAAAAACAGATTTTTTAGCGATTACAACTGTTTGACGAACTGCTTCAGCCAACCGATGAACTCGCCGTTCAGCTCACGATGGCGTACGGCATATTCCACATTGGCTTTCATATAGCCGAGTTTGCTGCCGCAATCGTGGCTCTTGCCCTTCATGAAGTAGGCGTTGACCTGCTCCTGCTCCATCAGCATGGCGATGGCGTCAGTCAGCTGGATCTCGTCACCGGCACCGGCCGGGGTCTTCTCCAGCAGCGGCCAGATATTGGAGGAGAGGACGTAACGACCCACCACCGCCAGATTGGAGGGGGCTTCGTCACGGGGCGGCTTCTCGACAATGGCCTGCATCGGCAGGGACATCCCCTCGCTCAGGGCCTCGCCCTTGATGTCGGCGATGCCGTACTTGTCCACTTCGCTTTCGGGAACCGCTTCCACCATGATCTGGCTGATCTGGTTCTCTTCGAACATATGCACCATCTCGGCTAGGTTGTCTTTTTTCGGGTCGCTGGCCACTTCATCAATCAGCACATCAGGCAGCAGCACGGCAAACGGGTTGTCACCGATCAGCGGGCGGGCACAGAGGACAGCGTGGCCCAGCCCTTTGGCCTCCCCTTGGCGGACGTGCATAATGGTGACGTCTTTCGGGCAGATCTGTTGCACCTCTTCCAGCAGCTGACGCTTGACTCGCTTCTCGAGGGTCGCTTCCAGCTCGAAACTCTTGTCGAAGTGGTTTTCGATGGAGTTCTTGCTCGAGTGGGTGACCAGCACGATCTCTTTGATACCGGCGGCGATGGCTTCGCGCACTACGTACTGGATCAGCGGTTTGTCGACCACCGGCAGCATCTCTTTCGGGATGGCCTTGGTGGCTGGCAGCATACGGGTACCCAGACCGGCTACCGGGAGCACGGCCTTGCGAACTGTCAGAGGAGTCTTTTTCATGGAAAACTATCCAGCGGGATTAAAGTGCGGCCATGATACTCCAAGAAAAATGGGGCAGCCACAGGCTACCCCATTTGTATATGCAGAGCTCGGACGTTATTTGACGATGATCATGTCACGGTTGGCTTCCAGCGTGGCCGGGCCAATGCCATTGACATCTGCCAGCTGATCGACCGAGGTGAACTTTCCCTGTTTTTCCCGATAGTCGACGATGGCTTGTGCCTTCTTGTCACCAATCCCTTTCAGGCTGGTGAGTTCGGCAAGGGTGGCGGTATTGATATTTACCTTCCCGCTCTCAACAGCTGCGGGCGCCGCAGTTGTCTGTTTGGGAACGGTTTTATCGGCCGCCAGCACGGGTTGGTTCAACAGGGGCAAGCAGGCCAGCAACATCACTGCAGAGAGCTTCTTCATCAGCATTTCCATTCCTCCATGATGTGGATATTGCCGAGTGGCACATTGATGAATAGCGTATCGAGTGGGTCTTTTTCACTGCAATTATTGACAGGCTTGTTCCTCCTCCCAATGACTGAAAATTTGCTATAAGCAGTCAGCCTGCGCCGTTATCTATTACCAACCATATGATATTGCATGTCTTTTAAACTCTGTTTCGATCGGGCGTCACGCTGGTTTCCTAGTGTTCTGTCAGCTCCGAACTCCGATAGAATGGATAACATTATTCTATTAAATGCCAGATTGGCGGAGTTTTTCTCTGGTTGGCAAAAGAGTACCAATAAAAAAAGCTGCTCACCTTGGGTGAGCAGCCTTTGTGATCGGTTTTTTCAGACAGGCACTGATTAGGCTTGTTCGTCAGCCTGGGCAGCCTGGATACCGGTCAGGGCGATGGTATAGACGATGTCGTCAACCAGGGCGCCACGGGAGAGGTCGTTGACCGGCTTGCGCATGCCTTGCAGCATCGGGCCGATGGAGACCAGGTCAGCGGAGCGCTGCACCGCTTTGTAAGTGGTGTTACCTGTGTTCAGGTCAGGGAAGACGAACACGGTGGCTTTACCGGCAACCGGTGAGTTCGGTGCCTTGGACTTGGCCACGTTCTCCATGATGGCCGCGTCGTACTGCAGGGGGCCGTCGATGATGAGGTCGGGGCGCTTGGCCTTGGCCAGCTCGGTCGCTTCACGCACTTTCTCTACATCGGCACCGGCGCCAGAGGTACCGGTGGAGTAGGAGATCATGGCTACGCGCGGCTCGATGCCGAACGCGGCAGCGGAGTCGGCGGACTGGATGGCGATCTCGGCCAGCTGCTCGGCAGTCGGATCCGGGTTGATCGCGCAGTCACCGTAGACCAGAACCTGGTCAGGCAGCAGCATGAAGAAGATGGAGGAGATCAGGGAAGAGCCCGGCGCGGTCTTGATGATCTGCATCGGCGGACGGATGGTGTTGGCAGTGGTGTGCACCGCGCCGGATACCAGGCCGTCAACTTCATTGCGCTCCAGCATCATGGTACCCAGTACCACGTTGTCTTCCAGCTGCTCGCGGGCAACCACTTCGGTCATGCCCTTGTTCTTGCGCAGCTCGACCAGACGCGGCACATAGCGCTCGCGCACAACGGCCGGATCGATGATCTCGACGCGATCGGTCAGAACTACACCCTGCTGCTCGGCAACACGACGGATCTCTTCCGGGTTACCCAGCAGTACCGGACGGGCAATGCCACGCTCGGCACAGATGGCGGCAGCCTTGATGGTGCGCGGCTCGTCGCCTTCCGGCAGCACGACACGCTTGTTGGCCTGACGGGCCAGCTCGGTCAGCTGATAACGGAACGCCGGCGGGCTCAGGCGACGGGAACGGGTAGAGCTGACGGTCAGCGACTCGATCCAGTGCTTGTCGATGTGGCCAGCGACGTAGTCCTGTACCAGCTCGATACGCTCGCGGTCATCTTCCGGAATATCGACGTTGAAGTTCTGCAGGCTGACGGCGGTCTGCCAGGTGTTGGTACCGGTCATCATGATCGGCAGGCCGGTGGCCATAGCCTGTTGGCACAGCGCCATGACCTGCGGCTCCGGATGATAGTTACCGGTCAGCAGCAGGGCGCCCAGCTTGACGCCGTTCATGGCTGAGAGGCAGGCAGAGACGATGACGTCGGAGCGGTCGCCGGAGGTCACCAGCAGGCTGCCCGGACGGAAGTGCTCGACCATGTTGTGGATGGAGCGGGCGCAGAAGGTCACGGTCTGCAGGCGACGGCTGTCCAGCTCACCCTTGTGCAGGATCTTGGCGGCCAGATGCTTGGCGAGATCCTTGGCGCGCGGGGCGATCAGCTGGGTGTTCCAGGGGATGCAACCCAGGATGCGCAGCGGGCTCTTGCCGAACACTTGCAGCACTTCCAGGTTGTGAGCCGCGTCAGAAGCGTGGTGATGGGCTTCGAACATCTCGGTCAGATCAGGGCGGGTTACGCCATGCTCGTCAACCGGCGCGCCAACCTTGTTGATCACGCAACCAACGATGCGGGGGTTGTTGACACCACCGAAGTTGGAGCAGGCCAGCTCGATGCGCTCTTTCAGCTTCTGGCTGGAGTCATGGCCCGGGTGGGTCACGAATACCATGTCAGCGTCCAGCGCCTTGGCAACGTCGTAGTTCAGCTTGTTGGCAAAGGGCTGCTTGTCGGTCGGCACCATACCTTCGACAACCAGCACTTCGGCACCACTGGATTTCACGTGCTCTTCGAAGCGGGCAACGATCTCTTCCAGCAGGATGTCGGTGTTGCTTGAGCTGATCATGTTCTCGGCGTAGGAGAGGGTGAACGGCTCGGGCGGGTTGATGTTGGCAGCAGCGCGGATAACTGCGGTTGAGCGCTCGGCACCGGTTTCACCCGGACGCGGCTGGGCAACCGGTTTGAAGAAGCTGACATTGACACCGTGACGCTCCATGGCGCGAACAACGCCCAGACTCACGGAAGTTACGCCGACACCAGTGCCGACCGGGATAAGCATAATAGTGCGTGCCACTTTATACCCCTTGTTCATTTTTTGGGATCAGGAAAAGGCCGCCCTGGTGGGCGGCCTCGAGTTACTGCGTCAATTAAGCGCCGACCAGTTCCAGCGCGTCGTGGGCGATAACCCACTCTTCGTTGGTCGGGATTACCAGAGCCTTGGTAGAACCAGCCTTGGTGATCTCGCCACCCTTGCCGAAACGAGCCTTCAGGTTGGCGTCGTGATCGACGTCAAAGCCCAGCAGACCCAGCTTGTTCAGGGTGATTTCACGGATCGGGGCGGAGTTTTCACCGATACCACCGGTGAAAACAACGGCGTCCAGACGACCGTCCATGGCGGCAGCGTAGGCGCCGATGTACTTGGCCAGGCGATAGCAGTAAACGTCCATAGCACGCTTGGCTTCTTCTTTGCTGTCGTAGTTGTCTTCAACAAAACGGCAGTCGGAGGTTACTTCGGTCAGACCCTGCAGGCCGGACTCTTTGGTCAGCATGGTGTTGATATCGGCCACGCTCATGCCCAGCTTGTCGTGCAGGAAGAAGATGATGGCCGGGTCCAGATCGCCGGAGCGGGTACCCATCACCAGACCTTCCAGCGGGGTCAGACCCATGGAGGTATCAACGGATTTGCCGTTCTTGATGGCGCAGACGGAACCGCCGTTGCCCAGGTGGCAGTTGATGATGTTCAGCTCTTCAACCGGCTTGTTCAGCTGCTTGGCAGCTTCCAGGCTGATGTAGTAGTGGCTGGTTCCGTGAGCGCCGTAGCGACGGATGCCGTTCTCTTTGTAGAGTTTGTACGGCAGGGCGTACAGGAAGGCTTCTTCTGGCATGGTCTGGTGGAACGCGGTATCGAATACGGCCACGTTCTTGTCAGCCAGCGCCGGGAATACGCGGCGAGCTTCACGGATACCGATCAGGTGAGCCGGGTTGTGCAGCGGTGCGTACGGAACAGCAGCTTCGATGCCGGCGATCACGTCTTCGCAGATGACCACGGAAGAGGTGAAACGCTCGCCACCGTGAACAACACGGTGACCGATGGCGATCAGGTTCTTGGACAGTTCCGGATTGAGCGGCAGGATCTTGTTGACGATGAAGTCCAGCGCTTCCTGGTGAGCGGCACCCGCGCCCAGATCGGCACTGCCTTTCTCGCCATTCAGTTTCCACTTGATGCGGGCGTCGTCGAGGTTGAAGCACTCGGCCAGGCCGGACAGCAGGTCATCACCGGTGGTTGCGTCAATGACGGCAAACTTCAGGGAAGAGCTGCCACAGTTAAGAACAAGAACCAGCTTACTCATGAATAAATCCTATCGCAGATTGGGTTGTGTAGGCGGATGCGTTGGACGCGGTGCGGCCAAAAACTTTCAACTTATCCTTATGAGGGTTGGCAATCTGTTGCTTGCCCCTTGTATAGTGATACAAGACCCGAAATCCAGACGTCCCTGACAGGTCAATAGCAAGAAGCTTTTGACGCAAAAATGGGCGTACAAAGGATAACCCGATTGTTGAAAAATAACAAAGTCATCCTCAACCTTTGTTACTTTGCATCAAATTTTGTCGAGGTTTTGCCGTTAGTACGTTCAAAAAGCGCTCGGAGGTAGTATGAGCATGAACATTTTTGGAACTAAGTTACAGCAAGGCCGCCATTATATGACGCTTTGGCCGCGCCGTCCCGAGCTCAATTCGATGTTTCCTGAAAATCGGGTGATCAAGGCAACCGAGTTCGCCCTCAAGGTGATCCCCGCGCTGGCGGTGCTGAGCGTGATGCTGCAGTTCCAGTTTGGCGAGCTGCACTACTGGCCCTCCGTTATCACCTCCGTGCTGTTTCTGCTCAGTTTGCCGCTGCAGGGTTACTACTGGCTCGGCCAGCGTGCCGACACCCGCTTGCCCCCGTCGCTGGCGAGCTGGTATCGGGAGATCAACGGCAAGATGAACGAGCAGGGGGGCCGCCGCCAGCTGGTTTCCCAGCCGCGCTATGAAGAGCTGGCCGATACCCTCAAGGCCGCCTTCCAGCAGCTCGATAAATCCTTTCTCTACGAATAACCCGTTTCAGATGCAAAAAGGCGCCAGTGGCGCCTTTTTTGTTGCGGTTGGTATGCGGATCAGGCCGCCAGCACCTTGCGGATCTCCTGGATGGAGAGCTTGTACTGACGTGGACACTGACGCCACACCTGCAGCATCCGCTGGTATTTGTCGCGCATGGCGATGTCGCTGGAGAGCTCGTCGCACGGGCACTTGAGCTCGGGGAAGCGCTTGTCCACCTCCAGCAGGAAGCAGACGTAGTCAGCCAGCTCACGCTCCTGGCTGCGGCTGTAGCCGTTGAACTCCAGCCGACTGGCGTTGATCTCGCCCTGATCGGCTGCATCCAGATTGCCCCATGAGATGGCCAGTGCGTGGTGCAGCTCCAGGGTGTCGATCACCTCTTGGCAGGTTGCCAGATCCAGATGGCCGAAGCTCTTCTCCAGCTCGAGGATCTGCAGGCAGTAGCCGCGCTCGATGATGGTGCTGGCGCGCTGGTAGACGTCCGCTTTCTCCGGATTGAGTTTCGCCAGAATTTCGTACTGGTTGCTCAGGATCAAACGTTCTGTGTTGCTCATGTTCATGGGATATCTCGCTGGAAGATGATTCTGGGGTCACGTTAACCCATATATAAAATGAATTTTTTGATCTGGGCGGGGGAGTTGGTGAGAAAAATCCGCTGGCAAGGGGCGGCTGACCAGACAAAAAAGGCCTGCATGGCAGGCCTTTCAATGACGCAGGGGAGGATTATCCCTTGAGGAAATCCAGTACCACCTGATGGTGATCGCTGGTTTTGAACTTGTCGAAGTGGTGGGCAATCTTGCCCTCTTCATCGATCAGGAAGCTCTGACGGTGAATGCCGTCATACTCCTTGCCCATGAACTTCTTCGGGCCCCAGACGCCAAAGGCATCGGCGACGGCGTGGTCTTCATCGGCCAGCAGGGTGAAGTTGAGCTGGTCCCGCTCTTCGAACTTTTTCAGCCGTTTGGCCGGATCCGGGCTGATGCCAAGCACCACCACATTGAGGGCGGCCAACTCGGCGTTCACATCGCGCAGGCTGCAGGCCTGGGTAGTGCAGCCGGGGGTCATCGCCTTGGGGTAGAAATAGACCAGCACCTTCTTGCCGCGCAGGCCAGCGAGGCTGACCTGATTGCCATTCTGGTCGGGCAGGGAGAAATCGGGGGCGGGGCTGCCAGCTTGTAGTGGTTGCATGGTGTCTCCTCGGGTAAAACGCCCTCAGGCGTGTTTGCGATTGACGGTAAACTCGAACGATTCGGCACCCAGTTGACGACAGAATTCGGCGAAGGCGGTTTGCGAACCTTCCACTTCACCCTCTCTGGCCAGATTGAGCTGAAAACTGATCTTCAGCAGGTTGAACGGCTGCTGCTCCAGGGTCATGGATTGCATCGCCTGAATGTTCCAGCCATGTTCGCTGAAGAACTGGGTGCACTGGCTTACGATGCCGGGCTCGTCGCGGATCAACAGGTCGGCGCTGGCGCGGACGTCATACTGCAGGGACTGGTGGCGCTCGGTGCGTTTCATCATGGTGATGAGATCCCACTCCTGGCTACGCAGGGGCAGGCTGATTTCGAGTTGCATCATGCTGTTCCAGTCGCCCGAGAGCAGCATGATAAAGGTAAATTCATTGCCGAAGATGCCAAGGCGGCTGTCTACAATGTTGCAACCACAGCTACTGACGTGGCGGGTCACTTCATTGACGATGCCAGGCCTGTCCGTGCCGATGGCCGTTACGACCAGGTAGTGAGTCATAAATCTTCTCTCGTCCGTTATTTCGTTGCGAAAGCCGCGCTGGCAAGCCAACCCTCCGGCCCTGATGACCACTCCCTGAGGGACGCTGCCGACTTTCGTCCATTACTTTTTGTTCCGGATGGTATCACGGCTTGCCCCCTCTCTCCCTTGTTTTTCAAAGGGGTCAGCTTTACCATTACGCCCCTGAAAATCGGGAGAAAAGTCCATGTTACGCGGTAGTATTGTTGCGCTCGTTACCCCCATGCTGGCTTCAGGTGAAGTCGATTGGGCCAGTCTGGCCAAACTGGTCGACTATCATGTCAGCGCCGGGACCTGCGCCATTGTTGCGGTTGGGACCACAGGGGAATCGGTGACCCTGAGCGAGCAGGAGCATATCGCCGTCGTTGAAAAGACCGTTGAGTATGCCGCCGGACGCATTCCCGTCATCGCCGGTTGCGGCTCCAACAATACTGCCCATGCCATTGAATTGACCAAGCGACTGGCCAAAACCGGCGTGGTGGCGGGCCTCTCGGTGACTCCTTACTACAACAAGCCCACTCAGGAAGGTCTCTATCGCCACTATTGTGCGATCGCCGAGGCTAGTGGTCTGCCCCAAATTCTTTATAATGTGCCCGGTCGCACCTGTTGCGATCTCAAACCGGAGACCGTGGCCCGTCTGGCCAAGGTTCCCGGCATTATCGGTTTGAAAGAGGCAACCGGCGATTTGAGCCGCACCCCGCGGCTGCGCGAGCTGTGCGGGCCGGAGTTTGCTCTCTACAGTGGCGACGATGCCACTGGTTGTGATTTTATGCTGCAAGGTGGCGATGGCGTGATTTCGGTCACCACCAACATTGCAGCGGCCCAGATGGCCGACATGTGTCGTGCTGCGCTGGCCGGTGATGCCGGACAGGCGCATGACATCAACAATCTCTTGATGCCGTTGCACAAGACTCTGTTCTGCGAACCGAGCCCCACCCCGGTGAAATGGGCCTGTGCCCAACTGGGGTTGATTGCAACAGCCACCTTGCGCCTGCCGCTGGTTGACCTCACTCCCGAGGGCGAACAGCTGATGGCGCGAGCACTGACCACAGCGGAGTTGATGGCGAGTGTTTAAATCTAATGGAAAGGGAAATAGAGCCCGTCTGGTGCTGAGCGTTGCGACTGTGGCCGTCTTGGCCGGTTGCAGCACCCCCCAGGATCGCAAAATGGCCAACCGCGACTTCGGTTATGAAGATGCCCGCCTCGAGGGCCGCGCGTTCTTGATCCCCGCAGGATTGAGTGCCCCCACCTTCAACAGCCAGTACGATATTCCGCCGCTTCCTGAGAGCAGCCGTGAAGGTGCCCTCGGCGCCCAGGTCGATGTGCGCCCACCCGCTCAGCTGCTGACCGTGGTACCGGGCAGTCAGGTGGTGCAGAGCGCAACCGAACCGACCGTTGCTTTCTATGCCCTCAGCACCAGCCAGAGCGTGGAGCGCGATACCTGGTCGTTCCTGATGAACTTCCTGGCCAAATACAAGGTCACCACCGAGAAGCTGGATCAGCAGGATGGCGTATTGCAGACCGGCTGGTTTGACAACACGGTCGCTCTCGATGGCTGGGGTGAAGATGACGAAGACTTCAAAATCCGTCAGCGTTACCAGTTCACCGTGCGCAACGATGCCCAGCGCCACGCTGTCAATATGTCGGTCCGGGTACTGGATCACGAAGAGACCATCGACGGCGAGACCAGCAACAAGCTGACCCCTGCCGATGCCCAGCGCTATGCCGCGCGAGTGCTGAACCAGTTCTCTCTCTATTACGACAGCCAGCTGAAAGCCCGCGAGCAGCACAAGTCCAACGATGGCATGGGTCTGCAACTGGGTCTGGACAACAACGAACTGAGCGCCTGGATTGCCGAAGGCTCCTTTGATCAGGTGTGGCGTCGCCTCAACCAGGTACTGCCTGCTTACGGTTTCACCATCAAGGATACCCAGCAGTCACTGGGCTGGATCGACGTCGAGTACGAAGAGCCGGGTGCCGAGTTCTGGAAGGCGAAAGGGAGCGAGCCGTTCAAACTGGAGGAGGAGAAATACCGCTTCCAGCTTGGCGAAATGGCGGGAGGCAAGACCTCCATCACCCTGTTCGACAAGGACAAGAAGCCGGTATCGTCCGGGGTTATTTCCCAGATGTATATCAGCCTGTCCGAGGCGTTCGCCAAGGGGCTGGCCGATCAGGTAGCAGCAAAAGCAGAATAAATACAGGGGCCTTGTGCCCCTGTTTTGTTATCAAAATCCCCCTGAAAACGCGGGGATTCCGAGCGGTTTTCGATGATGCGAGCCCCCTTGCCAGCCCGTTACAAACAGAGCGTGCAGGTGAGGAACTCGCGATGTTTACCCCCCACAAACAGGAAGTGTTATTAGCCATGAGTCTTGCAGATCAAGTATTGGCGGTGAATGACGATTTGCCGATCCGTACCGATAAACCTGTCCATTCCGGCAAAGTGCGTAGCGTCTACTGGTTGACCCCCGAAGACAGTGCCCGGCTCATAAAAGAGAAAGGCTATGATGTGCCGGCCGATGCGCCCCTCGCCCTCATGGTGATCAGCGATCGCATTTCGGCTTTCGATTGCATCTGGCAAGGTGTGGATGGCCTGAACGGCGTACCGGGCAAAGGGGCGGCGCTCAACGCCATCTCCAGCCACTGGTTCAAGCTGTTCAAGGAGAAGGGACTGGCTGACAGCCACATTCTGGATATTCCGCACCCCTTCGTCTGGATCGTGCAAAAAGCCCGTCCGGTGATGATCGAGGCGATTGCCCGCCAGTACATCACCGGCTCCATGTGGCGTGCCTACAAGGATGGCGAGCGCGAGTTCTGCGGCATCACCCTGCCGGAAGGGCTCAAAAAAGATCAGAAGCTGCCGGAGATCCTCATCACTCCGTCCACCAAGGGCGTGCTGAAAGGGCTGGATGGCGTGCCGGAAGCCGATGACGTCAACGTCTCCCGTGCCGATATCGAGCGCCATTATAAGGGCTTCAACTTCAGCAAGCCGGCCGACATCGACCGCTACGAAGTGCTGCTCAAAGAGGGCTTCAACGTCATCAGCGACGCGCTGGCCGGGCTGGATCAGATCTTCGTCGATACCAAGTTCGAGTTTGGTTATGTCCACGATGCGGCAGGCAACGAGAAGCTGATCTACATGGACGAAGTGGGCACCCCCGACAGCTCCCGTATCTGGGATGGCGCCGCCCTGCGCGACGGCCAGATTGTCGAGAAGTCTAAAGAGGGTTTCCGTCAGTGGCTGCTCAACCACTTCCCGGATCCGGACATCCTGCTCAACAAGAACCGCATGCCGGAACGTTTTGCCCTGGCCCGCGACAACAAGCTGCCGACCGAAGTGATGATGGATATCTCCAACACCTATGTCGGGATCGCCGAGAAGATTATCGGCCACAAGCTGGCGCGTTCTGCCAATCCCAAGCAGGAGATCATCGAGGTGCTGCGCGATCAGTACGGTCTGATCGACTAAGGGTTGCGCTCTTTTTTTGTCGCCAACAAACAAACGTTTGCTGATGGTGAAGGAGAGAGGCAGATAAACAGACGGGCCCCGCTATGGGGCCCATTTTTATTGCTGGTCTGGCGGCAAGCGAGCGGCGATTAGCCGTTGACCCTGAACACCTGGCCGGTCTGGATGCCCAGCACCGACTTCTTGTAGGCCTGCGCTACCTTGGCGGCGGGTACCGGTACGAAGCCCGGGAAGAAGTCAGCGTATTTGTCCATCGACTCCTCCAGCACGGTGGGGCTCACCACATTGATGCGCAGGCCGCGGGGTAACTCGCAGGCGGCCGCTTTCACAAAGTGATCGATAGCGCCGTTGACTGTGCTGGCGCTCACGCCCCAGTTGATCGGCTCCTCGCTCAGAATACCGCTGATCAAAGTGATGGAGCCCTTGTCAGTCAGATAGGGAATGGCGGCGCGGGTCAGGTTGATCTGGCCCATCAGCTTGCTCTCCAGTCCCACCTGCCACTGTTCGTCGGTCATCTCGGTCAGGCCGTTGAAGGCCACGCTGCCGCTGGCGACAACCAGTGCATCAAACTGGCCCAGCTTGGCGAACAGCGCCTTGATGGAGGCGGGATCGCGCATGTCGACCGTGGCATCGCCACGACTGTGGCCGACCCGGATCACCTGATGATCTTTGGCAAGCAGTTCACTGACTGCAGAACCGACGGTGCCGGAGGCACCCACAATCACAATTTTCATCTGCATCACTCCTGGTTGGGATGTATCGATTCTAGCGCAACAGAAAATGCGAAAAAGCGCGTAAAATAAACCCATTGTTTCCATATTGGAGCTAATGATGGATATCGCCCATCTGGCCAGCTTTTACGAGGTGGTGCTGCGCGGCAGTTTCTCGGCTGCTGCCGATACGCTGGGAGTGAGCAAGGGGATGCTGAGCCGCCACGTCAGCGCGCTGGAGTCCTCCCTCAATGCGCAACTGTTGCAGCGCACCACCCGCCGCCTCAGCCTGACCGAGGCGGGCAAGACCCTCTACCAGCAGGCGGGGGAGATCTTCGCGCTGGCGCGGCAAGCGGAGCAGGATATTCAGGCGCTGACCGAAGAGGATGGCGGTCGGCTGCGTTTTACCTGCCCGGTCAGTACCGGTGATCGCATGGTGAGCGAGCTGCTGACCAGCTTTGCCGCGCTTTGCCCGGGAGTGGAGGTGGAGCTCAACTTCACCAACCAGATGGTCGACATGAGCCAGGGGGAGAACGACATCGCCCTGCGCGCCATGAGCGAAGTGCCGGATAATCTGGTGGCCCTGCCGCTGGGGCGGCTCAAGGATGTGGTGGTGGCGAGCCCCGCACTGGTGGCGCGAGAGGGGCGTCCCGCCACTCCCTATGAGCTGAGCGGGCGCAGCTGCCTGTTGCAGGGGCACAATCCGGCCTGGGAGCAGTGGCACTTTATCCGTGAAGGGGAAGAGGCTCACATTCTGGTGCAGGGCAAGGTGCGAGCCAACCACTACAGTACCGTGTTACAACTGGCGCGTGCCGGTGTGGGCTATGCCAAGTGCCCGCTGATGCTGGTGGAATCGCTGCTGACGGCGGGAGAGCTGGTGACCGTGCTCGACGAGTGGCAGAGTGGTCTGCATCAGCTTCATGTGCTGCATGCCCAGCAGCGGCGGGTGCCGCGCAAGATCCGGCTGTTCAAGCAGGTGCTGGCCCAGTGGTTTGCCGAGCGACCCCACTACCTGCTCTGAGCGGCGTTATTTTTCTGTCATCTTCGGCTGCTACCCTGCGCCCATCATCGGCATCAGGAAGATCAGCGGGAATGAAGAGTAATAGAGGGTTGACCGGTTTTGTGCTGCTCTGTGCAGTGTTGGGGGCAGGCAGTGTGCAGGCCATGGTGGACGTGAAGGTGCCGGAGAATTTCCGCATCCTCGCGGTGAGCAACGGCACCTTGCAAGATGAGCAGCATGCCACCCTGGCGGATGGCGAGCAGCAACTGCTGGTGCGCTTCGAGGGGGTGATCCCCAGTCGCAGCAGCAGCGAGAATGATCGGCAGGTACGCTCCGAGCCGCAGGTGGTGCGCTATCAGGGCAGCAATCAGCATTTGCAGCTGACGGCCAGCGTACCGGGAGACGAGCGGGGGATGCAGGCGTATGCCAAGGCTCCTGTGGTAGCGCTGCAGGAGAATGGCCGCGCGCTTGCTATCCAGCAGGATGCGCTGGTGACCAGCGGCATGCTGCTCGGGGTGGATTGGAACGGCAAACTGGCTGAATACAACCGCAGCGGCGGCAAGGCGGCGCTGACGGCCGTCGCTGTGACTACACAACCAACGGCTACGCTCTCCGGTGGGGCTCAACCCGTTGTGGCAGCCAGCGAGCTGGAAGGGCAGTTGCAGCAGCTGTTCCTCCAGGCCGACCCGGCCCTTCGCAAGCGCTTTATCGGTTGGGCCGTGCCACAGCTTTAAGTTTTCTGCCCGTTGCAGTAACGTGGACACTCCTTTCTCAGGCGCTCTGTTCATCGTACTCAACGAGGTTTTCATGTTTGAATTGCATTCACGCCTGCAGGCAGATACCCGGTGGCTCGGGGATCTGCCCCTCTGCCGGGTCTTGCTGGCCAAAGACAGCCAGTATCCCTGGCTCATCCTGGTACCGCGAGTAGCCAACCTGCGGGAAATTCACCATCTGGCGCCGGAGCAGCAGCAACAGCTGATGCAGGAGTCCTGCGCCGTCGCCGCCCTGATGGAGCAGGCCCTCAGCCCGGACAAGATCAACATAGGGGCGCTGGGCAATCTGGTGCCACAGCTGCACATTCACCATGTCGCACGTTTCGCCACCGATGCTGCCTGGCCAGGCCCCATCTGGGGGGCTCATCCGATCGTGCCTTATGAGCCACAGGTGCTGGCGCAGCAGGCCGACAGATGGCGTGCCCGGCTCGCCAAGCTGAGCGGTTTTACCCCTGCGGCTGCTGATAACGGCGTCAACTGAGAGGCGTGTCGCTATTTCAGTCTTCGGGCCGCGCCATCTGTTAGAGTTATGGTATAGATAAGCCCATTCTCGATGTTCAGGAAGGTCCCATGATAGTGACAAGAGCCGATGATGACGTCGTGTTGACGACTGAGGATGTACTGCTCAGCCTGTGCAACTCGGTGACCGATGTGTTGAGTGCCGCGACCATGAGTCAGGTGCGGTTTTCCGGCATGGTGCAGCGGATCAGCAAGACCTGCCTCAAGCCGGATATCGGCTGCTTCGTGCTGTTCGATGGCGGTTTTTCCGGTCTGGTGGTGATCAACTTCTCCGCCGCTGCCGCCATGGAGTTGTACGAGAGCTACATGCTGAGCATGGGGCTCTCCAAGGAGGATCTCGCCATCTCCCATACCTCTGACGAGGTGAGCAACGTGATGGGCGAACTGATGAACCAGATCGTCGGTAGCTTTACCGTCAAGGTGGGCCGGGATTTGCAGACTCACATTACCCAGAACCAGCCGAAGATGCTGGCCCTCAACAAGCAGGTGATGCTGAGCGTCGATACCAATCTTGACAGTCCGGAGTCCCGCCGCGTCACTTTCTTCACCGCCCGTAACAACATCTTTTATCTGGAGCTGGCGATGGACAAGACCGAGTTCATCCGCATTCACAATGAGGGGATGGAGCACGAGGAGCTGGATCCTGACGCCCTGATCGCCCAAGCCAAGCAGGATGCCGCCAAGCCGGCCCCGGCAGCCGCTGCGCCAGCCAGTAATGATCACGATGATCTGCTCGACTCTTTGGGTATTTGAGGCAAATGCCGGATAGCAACAAGGCCACCTTCGGGTGGCCTTGTTGTATCGGTGCGCACAGCCGTTATTAGAAGTTGTAGAGCAGGCCGGTGTTGAACATCACCGATTCAGAATCGTAGAAGTTGATGTCGGAATCGGACTTGGCGTAGCCAGCGGTAAAGGTTGCCGAGAGCGGTGCAATACCGAACAGGCGGTGCCAGAAGAAGGTACCGGTCAGGGCAAACTCGTCGGAGTCGGCTTTTTTGTTACCAAAGTCAGGGATTGGGTTGGCTTCATCATATTTGGTCTGACCCAGATAGAGGTTGCTGACGAAGGACCACTGGGATGCCCGCTTGCCGTAGGTCAACTGGAGGCCGTTGCTCTTGTAGCTCTGGGCGCTGCCGTCCAGGTCAGCCTGACGGTGGATGAAAGCCGGCTCCAGCACCTGACCGGCTGCCAGCTGCCATTTGTAGGAGAGGTCGAGGGCGTGGATCTTGCCGTTGCGATCCAGCTTGGCCGCCGTGTCGGCACCATACTGGCTGCCACTGCGCTCTTCATCGACTTCGATGTTGCGGGTGGTCAGGCTGCCGAAGAAGTTGCTGCCCCAGATATTGTCCCAGGCGAAGCGCACCCCTTTTGACTTGATATCGGTCGACTGGCGATCGACGCTTACGGCGAAGGGATCGCTCCACTGCTCGGTTGGCATGGCATTGAAGACCACGGAGCCGGCCACTGTGCCCTTGTTGCTCATCTCCTGGCGGATACCGAGTTGCTGGGTGAAGTCGAAACGGATGGCATCCTGGATCAGGTTACCGAGGAAGACCTGGGTGCGGGTATCGGCAAAGGTGTAACGGATATCTGCGTTGAGCAGCGGGGCGACGGCGGAGCTGCTCTCTGCACTGCCCAGTCCGCTCAGTCGACGATTTTCGTCGTCACCGCTGTAAAAGTTGGATTCGTAATTGATGACGTTGACGCCGCCAAGCAGGAAACCGGACCAGCCCGATTCGTTGGGAATGGTTCCCAAATCCGCATATGCACTATTTGCGACCAGCAGGCCCAGACCAAGCAGGGTAGTGTTGCGCATCAGATAACTCCTAAATTAAACGCGTTTAAATTACCAGGTGGGCGATTATAGGGGGCCACCCTTAATGGCAACTGACAGAATTTCATCAAATATCCTAACTCACTCATTTCACTAGGCGAATCGTTAATTAATTGTGCGAGATAAGAAGAGTTCAATTCTCTGTGCTGGTATTCTGTTCGCGGATATGGGGGAGAAAATAACAAGATGAAGCAGATTAAATCCTGGGCACAATATTACGTCGATCTGATGACCAAGCTGGGACTGGTGCGCTTCAGCATGTTTCTGGCGGCTGGCATCATAGTGCTGGCTGTCGCCATCCAGATGGGGGTGACCCTGTTCCTGCGCGGCAATATTGATGTGATCGACTTCGTGCGCTCGGTCTTCTTTGGCCTGCTGGTGACCCCCTGGGCGGTCTATTTCCTCTCCATCGTGGTGGATCAGCTGGAGGATTCCCGTCAGCGATTGAGCCGGATGGTGCGCAAGCTGCAGGATATGCGCGAGCGGGATCTGGAGCTCAACAGTCAGTTGCAGGAGAACATCAGTCGCCTCAATGCCCAGATTGCCGAGACCAACCGGGCCGAGGCACTGCGTCTGCAGGCCATCGAGGATCTCGAGAACGAGGTGTTCCAGCGGGAGAAAGCCCAGCTTCATCTGGGGGAGCGTACCGCTCTGCTGCGCTCTTTTATCGACTGTTCCCCGGATCTGGTCTACTACCGCAATGAGGATGAGCAGTTCTCCGGTTGCAACCGCGCCATGGAGGAGCTGACCGGCAAGGCGGAGAGCGAGCTGATTGGCCTCACACCTTTCGATGTCTACAAGCAGGAGATTGCCAACAAGGTGGTGGAGACCGACAAGCAGGTCTTTGCCAGCAATGAGCCCCTCACCTATGAACAGTGGCTGGAGTATCCCGATGGCCGCAAGGCCTACTTCGAGCTGCGCAAAGTGCCCTTCTTCGATCGCTTCGGCAAGCGGCTGGGCCTGCTCGGCTTTGGCCGCGACATCACCGAGCGCAAGCAGTATCAGGACAAACTGGAGAAGGCGAGCCGCGACAAGACTACCTTTATCTCCACCATCAGCCACGAGCTGCGCACCCCGCTCAACGGCATCGTGGGCTTAAGCCGGATGCTGATGGATACCCCCCTCGATCCCAAGCAGCACCAGCAGCTCAAGACCATTCACCTGAGTGCGGTGACCCTTGGCAATATCTTCAACGACATCATCGATTTGGACAAACTCGATCGGCGTCGCCTCGAAATTGCGCCGACCCGCATCGATCTGCCTGCCTTCCTCGACGAGCTGGAGACCCTGTCGCGCATTCAGGCGGAGCAGAAGGGGCTATATCTGCATTTCGATCGCGATGGCGACATGCCGCAATTCGTGATAGCCGACGGTACCCGTCTGCGTCAGGTGCTGTGGAATCTGGTGGGCAATGCGGTCAAGTTTACCGACGAGGGGGGCGTCACCGTGCGCTGCCTCTCTCATCCTGCCGACGAGCCGGGCAAGCTGGCCCTGCACTTCGAGGTGGAGGATACCGGCATCGGCATCCCGCGCGCCCAGCAGGAGAAGATCTTCGCCATGTACTATCAGGTGCAGGGCAAGAAACACGCCACCGGCACCGGTATTGGCCTCGCGGTCTCCCGTCAGCTGGTGCAGGCGATGGGCGGCCAGCTCTATGTGGACAGTGAGCCGGGCGAAGGCTCCTGCTTCACCGCCGAGCTGGAGGTAGCTTGCGCCGAGCCAGTGCCGCAGGAGCAGGAGGAGGAGATGCCCTCCCTCGATATCCTGCTGGTGGAAGATGTGGAGCTCAACGTGACGGTGGCCTGCGCCCTGCTGGGCAAGCTGGGTCATCAGGTGCAGGTGGCACGGGATGGCACCCAGGCGCTGGCGATGGCCAATCCGGATGATTTCGACCTCATTCTGCTCGATATCCAGCTGCCGGACATGACCGGCTTCGATGTGGCGAAAACCCTGCTGGAGCGTTATGGCGACAGCCTGCCGCCCATGGTGGCACTAACGGCCAACTCTACCGGCGATCGCCAGTATTATCTGGAGCGCGGGATGCGGGATGTGATCAACAAACCGCTTGGCTCGAAGGCTGTGCGGGAGGTGATTGGCCATCTGTTTGCCGGTCTGGCCGAGGATGAAGCGGACGAGCAAGCTGATGCGGGCAATCAGGATGCCCTGCTGGATATTCCCTTCCTCACTGATTATGCCGATACGGTGGGCAAGCCGGTGCTGCTCTCCAGCGTCGAGCTGTTCGAGAAGATGATGCCGGACTACATGGCGGTGCTCGACTCCAACATGATCGCCCGGGATCAGGCGGGGGTGGTGGAGGAGGCGCATAAGATAAAAGGGGCGGCAGGCTCCATTGGCCTGCGTCGTTTGCAGCAGACGGCTCAGCTGATCCAGAGCCCGGATCATCCCGCCTGGTGGGAGAACGTGGAAGACTGGATTGAGACGTTGCGCCGGGAATATCCGGGCGATATCGCCCGGCTGCGGCGCTGGTTGCTGTCTTGAGGCTGGAGGTTGTCTTGAGTCTGATGGAAGTGGCTGGCAAGGAGCTGCAAGATGTATAGCCGTTTGATTACCCCTGCGCGCATCCACCCTTGGGGGGGCGAGGATTTGCTGGAGGCGACCGAGCAGGATCGCGCCCGTATCGTGCAGGCGGCGCCAGTGCGCCGGTTGCAGCAGAAGACCCAGGTCTTTCCGCTCGATGTGAAGGCCTCGGTGCGCAGTCGCCTCACCCACTCGCTGGAGGTGCAGGAGACCGGTCGCCAGATCAGCCGCCGTATTCTGGCCGCCTTGCCAGCCGGGATGGTCTGCGAAGGGGCCTTTATCAATCTGGTGGAGATGTCCTGCCTGCTTCATGACGTGGGCAACCCGCCGTTTGGCCACTTTGGCGAGCAGGTGATGAGCCAGTGGCTCGGCGAGATGCTCGATCCCCTCTATCAGCAGGCGCTGGCGCAGCCCCCCTCGACCCAGTGGGCTGAGCTGCGTCAGGATCTGCAACTGTTTGATGGCAACGCCCAGAGCTTGCGGCTGGTGCACAGTCTGCACGAGCTCAATCTGACGCTCGGGCAACTGGCGGCGCTCTGCAAATACCCGCAGCAGCCTCAACCCGGGGTGAGCTATGGCCAACATCATGGCTGGAGCAGCAAACGGGGCATCTTCTTTAGCGAGCAGCCGCTCTACCGTGCCCTCGGCCAGAGTCTGGGATTGGCCCCCGGATGCCGTCATCCGCTGGTCTATATCATGGAGGCGGCCGATGATATCTCCTACTGCATCGCCGATCTGGAAGATGCGGTAGATCGGAGGATCCTGACTCTGGGTGAACTGCTGGCGGCACTGCGAGCTGCTGACCAGAGTGACTACATGGGCACCTTGCTGGATGACGCGCTTGCCAGTGGTCGGGGCTTTTTCCCCCATTTTCGCCAGCAACTTACCCGGGATCTGGTTGCGCTGGCGGCGCAGAGCTATGTCAGCGAACATCAGGCCATTTTGCAGGGCTCCTATCCGCAAGCACTGCTGCATGGTCAGGCGCCGGCGGCGCGGGTGCTCGATATCCTCAAGCAGGTGGCCCGCGAGCTGGTCTTTATGCGCCCCGAAGTGGAAGCGCTTGAGCTGGAGGGGTATGCGGCGCTGCGCGGGGTGCTGACCAGTTATGCCTGTCTATTGGCGCTGCCAGCGCCACAGTTTGCTCGCCTGCTGGCCGGGGAGGGGAGTCAGGCGCTGTTCTTTGCGCGCCGTCTCTATCACCGCCTCTCGGCCCGCCATCTCAAGGCCTATCGATTGGCGATCGCCACCCCGGATCAGCGTTTTGCCTGCCAGAACGAGCAGGAGTGGTATTACCGGGTGCGGTTGCTGCTCGATTATGTCAGCGGCATGACGGATACCTATGTACTGGAAGAGTACCGGCTACTCTCGGGGATCTGATGTGCTGGCATCGTTGCCAGACGGACAGCATAAAATGCCGTAAAAACGTTTAAAAAGGAGCCGCAAGAGGCTTGTTTTAAATTCGGATATTTTTTAGACTTCTGCAACCTGTTCAACTTTTACTCGGTAAGGAGATGAAAATGCAACATCTGATGCTCAATTTTGCATTCTCTCGCGGCACTGCGTGCGGCGTGAAATCTCGTGCTCTTTTACCGCGTGGCGTAAACAGGTAACCCCTGTCTTTTTATCACCCGCGGTTCGTCCCGCAGGGTGATATCCACTTTCTCCGGGAGAACCGCATGTTCAACTGGAGAATGTCATGTCTATCGAACTGATTTTACTGCGTGGTGTCGAGTCTTTGGTTCAAAAACGGATCGCCCGGGTTGAGCGTCGCCTCGCCGTGGTCAGTCTGTCACCTGCCCTGCTGAAAGATATTGGTCTGGAAGGGTTTGAGGGACAGATCGCCCATATCCGCGAAAGCGAGTATCAAACCGGCTTTCGGCTCGGGAATCGAATAACCTGATCCATAGGGGAGGGTAAACGCTCTCCCCGTGGTGATGTGGCAGGCGTAATGCCTGCCATTTTTGTGTTTGCAGGTTGATTTTTTATTCACTTTTCTGTGCCCCGGCACTATCCTCTCTGCCCCGTTTGTGACAGATGCGTATGTTTTCTCGCCTTGTTCCGCCAGGATCGGCAAGATTAGATATGGTGGCCTATCTGTTTTACTCATCAGGACAAGACTTCATGTCACTCTTTCGTCAGCTTTTTCTCCCCCTGTTGCTGCTGTTTTCCGGCCTGCCTGCTGTTGCTGTTCCCCAGTTGGAAAAGGCAGTGGCGGACCACCAGAGTGCGGCTGATGAAGAGTTGGTGGTCGGGGTGCCCCGTGGTGGTTATCCTCCGTTCCTCTATGAACTGCCCAATCAGCGCTATGCCGGTCCGCTCAAGGAGCTGGCCTCGCGTATTGCGGCAGAAATGGGGGTCTCCCTGCGCTATGTCTCCTACAACTCCTATGTGGATGCCCGTGGTGCGCTGAACAGACGCCAAGTTGATGCCTTGATCGGGGTCGAGCTCGATGCGCTCGAGCTGGAGGGGATGAATCATATTGGCTATCTGGGCTCCTACGCCCGCGCCATCTTGATGCGCCATCCGGATCAACGTTTGACCCTGGAACAGGCGCGCAAGCTTCGCTGGGTCTGTATTCGCGGTTTTGGCAGTTGCAATGAGCTAGCGCGACTGGGGATGCCTCATGTGACCGAGCTGGAGAGCCGTGACGAGGCGACCTATATGGTCAAACTGGGGGCGGCCGATGCTTATCTGGCTCTGGGGCCGATCATTGCCATGGAGATGGAGCGGTTGCCTGAGTCGATGGGGATTGTGATCCCGGACTGGATCCCCGGTAGTGCATTGACCATTGCAACCAGTACCCATGACCCGGCGCTGACGGATCGCATCTGGCAGGCCTACCAGCGGATCCCGGTGGCTGATGCCCGGTTGCGGCTGAATCAGGAAGACAGCCGTTTCAAGGCGGGTTTGTTGCTGGAACCAGACGAGGTAGCCTGGTTAAAGAAGAAGAGCAAGGTGGTCAGGTTTGCCGTTGCGCCGTCGTTTGCCGGTATCAGCGAGATTGATGACGAAGGGGTGTTGCACGGCTATGCGGCAGATTTGATGAAGTTGTTGAGTCTGCGCTCGGGGATCCGCTTTGAACTTGAGCCGACCAGCACCTGGCAAGAGTCTCTGGCTCTGCTGAAACAGCACAAGGTGGATCTGATCCCCCTGATGACACCGCTCAGGGATCGCGAGGCATTTGCCTCCTTCAGCTCCTCCTACCTTAAATTCGACAGCTATGTGGTATCCCGGCGCGGCGCACGCCCGTTGAAGTCGCTGGCGGAGCTGAAAGGGCGCCTGATTGGTGGCGTGACCGGTTCTTATGAGGCTTCTCTTATCAGCGCCCATGGTGGCAACGTCATTGAAGTGGGCAAGGATACCGAGCTGCTTACCCTGCTTGATACGGGGAAAGCCGAGTATGTGCTGTTGACCATGACCAATCTGGGGCAGCAGGCCATGAAGGGCTTCAACGAAAAGTATCAGGTGGTGCTGAGCTCCCCCGAGTTTTCCGTGCCCATCAGCATGGCCGTTGATATCAGGCAGCCCGAGCTGCTGCGGATCATGGACAAGCTGTTGCTGACCATCACGGATGAGGAGTGGCAACTGCTGGAGCGGCGCTGGCTCAATGTTTCGGTAAATGTCGAATCCGATTACAGCCAGTTCTACAAGTGGCTGGCGCTGGGCGGAGTGGCCTTGTTGACCTGCGGTCTGCTGGTGATGTTCTGGGCCCGCAGCCTGCGTCGCCAGATTGCGCAGCGGAAAATCGCAGAGAGCAAACTCAACGAACAGTTGCTGTTTGTACAGACCCTGCTCAACTCATTGCCGACCATGGTGGCATTGCGCGACAGCGAGCAGCGTATAACCCTCTGCAACCGGGCTTATCGCGATGCCTTTCTCGTTGATGTCAATGGCGAGGCGCTTGACGACCTGCAAAGCATCCCCGAGCCCCTGCGTGCGAGCGTGCTGGAAGAGGAGCGCAGGATATGGCAAAGCGGCCAGGAGCTGGAGGGGGCCGGCAATAGCTTGCGTGCCGATGGCACCCCTTTTCATGTTATCTATGCCAAGCGCCCTTACCGGGACCCCGATGGCAACATGCGGGGTGTGCTGACAGTGCTGACCGATGTCAGCCGTATCAAGGAAGCCGAGGAGCGTGCTCGTCAGGCTGAAACTCGCCTGACCCAGATCACCGACAGCATGCCCGGCGTAGTCTACCAGTATCTGTGGCTGGGGCCGGGCAAGGGACGCTTTCTTTATGCCTCTCAGGGGGCCAACGAGATCCTGGGGGTATCTCATCAGGATTTATTTAACGCTGAATCGGGTGGTGAGGTATTTGGCTTTACCGAACAGGCCCTGCAGGAGTTTGTCAGCAAGGTGGCCAACCATGCCGAGACCCTGGCCCCCCTCGATCTGGAGGTCAAGGTGGAGCGCCCTGACGGGGATCGCTATCTGCAGGTACGCGGCAATTTTGTCCGTCAGGAGCAGCAGGCGCTGATACTCAACGGGGTGATTCAGGACATCACGGCCCTCAAGCAGCAGGAGCATGAGCTGCGCGAGGCACGTGCTTATGCCGAGCAGGCGATGCAGGCGCGCAGCCGCTTTCTGGCCACCATGAGCCACGAGTTACGCACCCCCATCTCCGGCATGCACGGCATGCTCGAGTTGTTGCAAATGAGCGAGCTCAACGACGATCAACGTTACATGGTGCGTAATGTGGTCACCTCGACCAACAACCTGCTCTATCTGGTCAACGACATACTCGATTTCTCCAAGATCGAGGCGGGTCAGTTGCAACTGCATTGTCAGGTCAGCCGGTTGCAGACGGTGATCTGCGATGCGATCCGTGGCCACGCTACCCTGGCCCATAGCAAGGGGCTCAACGTGACGCTGGAGTGGGGCCAGCATGTACCTGATTGGGCCGATATCGACGGGGTACGGGTCGGTCAGGTGATCTCCAATCTGCTCAACAATGCGGTAAAGTTCACCGAACAGGGGGAGGTCTCCATCCGGGTCAGCTACCTGCGCGATCAGCTTGCTATCAGTATCCGCGATACCGGTATCGGGATTGCCGAGGAGAAACAGGCATTGTTGTTCACTCCGTTTGAGCAGGTGGAGTCCGACATCAATCGCCGCTTTGGTGGTACCGGGCTGGGGCTGGCAATCTGTGATCAGCTGGTGCGCAAAATGGGGGGCGAACTCACCCTGACCAGCAAGGCGGGAGAGGGATCCCGTTTCCGCTTTACCGTGCCGCTGACCAACCCTCAATGGGATGCGCCCCCGCTGGCTGGCACCGAATGGTGGTTTTTCAGCGCCGATGCCAGCCTCGAGGCGGCCATGCGGCGGTTGGGCGCCAAGCTAAGGCATCTGGATGCCAGCCAGCTCAACCGCTCACTGGAAGGGTTGCTGCTGGCTGATCAGCTGTGGTTGGAGCAGGCCCTCGGCGGTGAGTGGCAGGGATGGTTGCAGCATGTCTCATTGAGAGGGATCATAGCGTCACCGAACGAGGCCCTTCGCGGCCGGATCGGCGGTCAGTTGTGGTGGCGATTGGGGCTCTCTCCTCTCTACCCGGATCTGCTGCTGGAGAGTTGTCTCGAACTGCTGCAGGAACGGGTCGCCCCGGTTCTGCCTGCGCTGGCCGACAAGCTGGGAGGACGGGTGCTGGTGGCCGATGATCATCCGGTCAATCGCGCCCTGCTGGCACGACAACTGGCTATCCTCGGAATTGAATCCCAGGTAGTGGAAGATGGCGAGAAGGCGTTGCGGGCCTGGCAGGGGCAGCCATTCTCCCTGTTGCTGACCGATTGCCACATGCCGGTGATGGACGGCTATGCCCTGACCAAGGCGCTGCGGGCTGCGGGCGTGACGGCGCCCATTATTGGGGTGACAGCGGATACCTCGGAAGAGGCCCATGCCCGTATGGTGGAAGCGGGAATGAGTGACATGCTGTTCAAGCCCTACCCGCTGGATACCCTGCGCCAGCTGCTGGCACACTGGCTCGCTGAGTCGGTACCGGCGGGCGGTACAGCGGTGACGGCGGTCGATGATGTGCTGGCCGTTCAGGCTGAACGCTGGTTGACCCTGTTTGGCGATGAGCCGACGGCGCGGGCGATGGCGGCGGAATATCTCGACTCCAATCGTCAGGATGGGGCTCATATGATGGCTGCGCTGGCTTGCCATGATTTCAACGTACTGGTAGAAACTGCCCACCGGATCAAGGGGGCAGCCCGCATGGTCGGGCTGCAGGAGCTGGCCACACAGGCTGCCAGGCTGGAGTCGGCTGCCAGATTGAAGCAGCTTGAGGAACTGGATGAGCTGACCGGCAAGGTGCAGCTATTGATGACGGCGATCGCCCACGACATTGGATTATGGCTCGATGAAAAAAGCACAACATGAGTTGGTCATTATGGTCGTGGAAGACCATGGATTTCAGCGCAAGGCGCTGCTGCACCAGGTCCGCAGCCTGGGTTACCAGAATCTGCTGGAGGCGGCCGATGGTGCCGAGGCGCTGGTGCTGAGCCAGCAACACGCCGTCGATATCCTGTTTTGCGACCTGCGGATGCCGGGCATGGATGGCATGGCGCTGCTGCGCCGCCTGTCATTGGGCGGTTTTCGCGGGGGGATTATCCTCTCCAGCGCCCTTGAAGACGATGTGGTGGAGGCCGTGTTGCGGATGAGTGCCGCCTATGGCTTGCAGGTGCTCGGCCGCATAGAGAAACCCTCTACCCAGCAGCAGCTCAAGCTGCTGATCGATGCCTGGTCACCCCGGGAGGAGCCTGCCAGGGAGGAGGAGGGGCACAGGATCGGCCTGGATGAGTTGTGCAGTGCACTCGAGCAGGATCAGTTGCTGCCCTGGTATCAGCCCAAGGTGAGCTTTGCCTCCGGCGAGTGGGTCGGGATGGAGGCGCTGGCCCGCTGGCAGCACCCGGAGTACGGCCTGATCTCTCCGGGGCGTTTTATTCCACTGGCGGAGCGCAACGGACTGATCGATCAGTTGACTGAAGTGATCATCGGCAAATCCCTGAGTGATGGTCACTTGTGGGAAGAGACCGGACTCTCGCTCAATCTGTCGATGAACCTCTCCACTACCTCGCTGATCGAGGGCGATCTGTGCAACTCCCTGATCAATCAGTGTCAACGCTGGAGCATCAACCCCGAGCTTATCACCCTGGAGGTGACCGAGAGCGCCTTTGTACAGGATCTGGGCAAGTCGCTGGAGGTGCTGACCCGGCTGCGGATGCACGGCTTTGGCCTCGCCATTGATGACTTCGGTACCGGCTACTCCTCCATGCAGCAACTGGCGCTGCTGCCCTTTACCGAACTGAAGCTGGATCGCTCCTTTGTCGACCGCTGTTTTGAAGACCCATCCCGTCTGGCCATTATCGAGTCCAGTATCGAGCTGGCGCGCAAGTTGGGCCTCAAGTCGGTGGCTGAAGGGGTAGAGGATGAGCAGACCTGGCGGTTGCTGGCAAAGTTGGGCTGCGATGTTTGTCAGGGGTTCTTCTCTGCCAGACCGATGCCACGCAGCGAGTTGCAAGAGTGGCACCGGGCTTGGCAAGATAGATTGCCTACACTGATATCTATCTGATTCTGTTGGCTGGATCCCTCCGTTTGAACAAGGATGTTCATGAAAATCTCAAGCAAGTTGCTGCTCAGCTTCGGTTTTATCAACCTGCTGATCCTGCTCTCCTCCGCGCTGGTCTATTACCGGCTGACCCAGATCAATCAGGCCCAACACACTCTGTTGGAGCAGGCGCTGCCCGCTCTGCAGCGGGATGAGGCGAGCCAGAAAGCACTGGTGGCCACCGTTTCTGCCCTGCGTGGCTATCTGATCCTCGGCAAGGATCCGGCTCAGGCTTCCCGCCTCAAGCTGGAGTGGGAGTCGGCCTGGCAGGCCATCGCCCATCAGGCCTTCAGCCCGGCGCTCGCCAAGTCTCTCGAGACCTTCAAAAGCCATCAGGAGAAGGTGTGGACCATAGCCCAGAGTGAAGAGAATCTGCCCGCTCACACCCTGATGCTGCAGGAGGCGGGGCCGGTGGCGGAGGCTGCGCTCGATCAGCTGCAATCCTTTGCCAATGAGGAGGTGGCGACCTCGCAGGATCAGCTCGCGGGCGATCGCCGCATGCTGCTCAAGCAGGTGGGAGATGCCTACAACAGCCTCGCCAATTCCCTCTCTGCCCTGAGGGATTTTCTCATCTCAGGCGATCCCGAATACCGCAGCAAGTATCAGGATTACTACCAGTTTCACCAGCAGCGGGTGGCTGAGGTGAAGCAGCAAGCCGCGCTCTTTACCGATACCCAGCAGAGCCTCTGGCAGCTGTTTGAAGAGATGGCGACCCCCTTCTCCGAGCTGGTGGGGCAGGTGATCGAGAAGCGCCAGGCGCCGGATTGGGATCAGGCCAACTACCTGATGGCCACCGACATCGAGCCGATGCAGTCCAGCCTCAGCGAGCAGTTGGTCCAGCAGGTGAATAAAACCCGCGCCGAGGTGGATCAGATTTCGGCGCAGATGACCGGAGCCGGGAGGGCCATCAACCAGACACTACTGTTGGCTACCTGCAGCGCCATCGTGCTTGGCATGCTGGTCGCCTGGCTCTTTAGCCGTCGTCTGACCCGTGACATTGCCTGTTTGGTGACCCGGGCGGGGCAGGTTGCGGATGGCCGGCTGGCGGCCGAGCCCTTGCCAATCACAGGGCAGGATGAGTTGGGAGAATTGACTGGTTCCATCAACCGGATGTCTGCCCAGTTACATCATCTGGTCGGGGAGTTGCAGGGCGCAGTGGGGCAGGTCGAAGAGGCCTGTCTCGATGTGGGCAGCACTACCAGAGCCATAGTGGCGGATCTGACGGAGCAGGATCAGCGGGTCGATGCGGTGGCGGCGGCTATCGATCAGATGTCGGTGAGTGCCCGTGATGTGGCTGGCAACATTGCCGGTGTGGCGGATAGTGCCCAGCAGGTGCAGCAGCAGACCCGTCAGGGAGAGGCTGCGCTGGCGCGAATGAGCGATACCATGCAGCAGATTGCCGCCATGATTGGGCAGGCCAACGAGGCCATGGGGCTGCTGGAGCATCAGAGTGAACAGGTGGGGCAGATCACCGAGGTGATCGCCACCATTGCGGAGCAGACCAATCTGCTGGCACTCAATGCGGCGATAGAAGCGGCACGGGCAGGCGAGCAGGGGCGCGGTTTTGCGGTGGTTGCCGATGAGGTACGTCAGCTGGCGACCCGCACCCATCAATCAACCGCCGAGATCAGCCAGACTATTGCGGCCATCTCCCAGCAGACTCGCCAGACGGTGAGTACCGTCAGCAGCGGTACCCGGTTGGTGGAGCAGGGGCGGGATGCTGTTGGATTGGTGACCGATACCCTGAGTGCCATGAACCAGCTGGTTCAGTCGCTGTCGGGCCAGCTGGAGGCCATTTCGGTGGCAACCGAGCAGCAGTCGCGGGTGGCCGCCGAGGTATCCGGGACGGTCGACGACATTGCCGCGCTCAGTCGGCAATCCTGTCAGCGTAGCCAGCAGGGGGAGGAGATCGTAGCCAGACTGGCTGGCGATACCGGCAAGCTGAAGGCGGTCATCGCCCGCTTTGATCTTGATGCATGAGATGGCGGGAGCATCCCGCCATTGCTATTGCCATTCACCGGGCCGTCTGGCCCGTGGGTTTAGTCCAGACGCCTGAAGGTGTGGTTGTCGAAGCTGCTGGTGGTCTCCCGGTTGAGCAGGCTGACCAGCAAAATCGCCCGTTTCTCTCCATCCGGCTCCATATAGATGGCTTCGAAGCCGGCAAGCGGCCCCTCTTCAATCAGCACCTTGTCGCCCGAGCAGGGCAGGTTAGCGTAGCTGGCTCTCGCCTCATCGCTGTCATCGCGACTCATCAGCTGATAGACCAGCTTGCTGCTGATGGGGGTCCATTCACTGCCAAAGTGGATGATCCGGCTGATGCCGCGGGTCGATTTCAGGGTGACCGGTGTCACCTCTTCCAGATCGACAAAGATAAACAGGTAGTTGGGGAACATGGGTTCCCGTACCGGAACTCGCTTGCCCCGGCGCAGCTTCTCGATCTCCACCATGGGGTAATAGGATTCGATACCCTGGGCATCGAGGTGGGCGCGGGCGCGGGCCTCTTCTTTTGGCTTGCAGTAGGCCAGATACCATTTTTTCATGTTATGAGTATGTTCGTGTTGCCGTGCTCGCGGATATGATAGCGGCGCCAATAAAAAAGGCCACGCATTGCGTGGCCTTTTTTGCCGAGTGAGCAATTACCAACCTTTTACCAGGCCACCTTTGAACAGCTCGAGACCTTTCTTGTAAACATCATCGGTCTGGAAAGCTTGTACGAACTGTTTGACCTTCTCGTCATCCTTGTTGTTGTCGCGGGCGACGATCAGGTTGACGTACGGGGACTCTTTGTCTTCAACAAACAGGCCGTTTTCAGTCGGGGTCAAACCAATCTGACCGGCGAAGGTGTTGTTGATGATAGCGAGATCCACATCTTCCAGCGAACGGGGCAGCTGTGCAGCTTCCAGTTCCACAATCTTGAAGTTGCGCGGGTTGCTGGCGATATCCAGTACGGTGGCTTCCAGACCGGCACCATCTTTCAGGGTGATCAGACCCTGCTTGGCCAGCAGGATCAGGGAGCGACCCAGGTTGGTCGGATCGTTCGGTACCGCGATCTGGGCGCCATCTTGCAGCTCGCTCAGCGCCTTGACCTTCTTGGAGTAACCGGCGATCGGGTAGACGAAGGTGTTGCCAACCGGCACCAGCTTGAAGCCGCGATCACGCACCTGCGCATCCAGATAGGGTTTGTGCTGGAAGGCGTTGACGTCGATGCTGCCATCGTTCAGCGCCACGTTCGGGGTGACGTAGTCGGAGAAGTTGACGATCTGAACGTCCAGACCGTATTTCTCTTTGGCCACCTTGGCAGCCACTTCAACCAGTTCGGTCTCGGGGCCGGCAATAGCGCCCACTTTCAGAACCTTGCTCTCTTCTTTTTGACCGCAACCGGCCAGAACCAGACCAGCCAGCAGGGCAGCCGCAACGGATTTGATGCCAAATTTCATAAAACCTCCTGTCAGAAATCGACGATTAACGATGATCACATTTGTTGACCAGGCGCTCACCCGCGCTCTGGATAAGTTGAACCAGTACTACCAGGATAACTACGGTCACCAGCATGACGGTCGGGTCAAAGCGCTGATAACCATAACGAATACCCACATCCCCCAGACCACCGCCACCGATAGCTCCGGCCATGGCCGAGTAGTTCACCAGCGTGACGAGGGTAATGGTGACACTGTTGAGGATGCCGGGCAGAGCCTCGGGCAGCAGCACCTTGGTGATAATTTGCAACGGCTTGGCGCCCATCGCCTTGGCCGCTTCCAGCAGGCCGTCCGGCACCTCCATCAGGGCCCCTTCCACCAGACGGGCAATGAAAGGGATGCAACCGACGGTCAGCGGCACGATGGCGGCGATGGTGCCGATACTGGTGCCGACAATCAGCCGGGTCAGCGGAATGATGGCGACCAGCAGGATGATAAAGGGCACCGAGCGACCCACGTTGACCACCATGCCCAGAGTACGGTTGAGCAAGGGGTTGGCCAGGATCTGGCCCGCCTTGGTCACATGAAGGGCCACGCCGAGCGGCAGACCCAGCAGGCAGCCGAACAGAGCGGAGGCAAACACCATGATAAGGGTGTCGCCCAGGGCCGTGATGAGCAGATTAATCATGGCTTCGGACATAACCCATTACCTCCAGCTGAATGTGGTTGTCGATGAGGAACTGCTGGGTTGCCTCGCACTGGGCTTCATCCCCGAACAGCTCGGCCAGCAGGAAACCGAATTTGACGCCACCTGCGTATTCGATGTCTGCGCTCAGAATGCTGATATCGATATTGAAACGGCGGCTCGCCTCGGAGATCAGCGGTGTATCGACCGTGCTGCCGGTAAAGCCGAGCTTCACCAGCGGGTAGCTGCCCGGCACCCGCTCCGCACTCATCCGATCCTGATACTCCTGCGGTACCTCCAGATGGATGGTGGAGTGGATGAAATCCCGCGCCAGCTGGGTCTTGGCATTGCTGAAGAACCAGGCCACTTCGCCCTGTTCGATCAGACGGCCGTCGCTGATGATGGCCACTTCGTCACAGATCCCCTTCACCACATCCATCTCGTGGGTGATGAGCAGGATGGTGAGCCCCAGCTTGACGTTGATCTCCTTGAGCAGGGTCAGGATCGAGCGGGTGGTCTGCGGGTCGAGGGCCGAGGTGGCCTCGTCGCAGAGCAGTACCTTGGGGGCCGGAGCCAGTGCGCGGGCAATGGCGACGCGCTGTTTCTGACCGCCGGAAAGCTCGGACGGATAGGCTTGGGCACGGGCTTCCAGCCCGACCAGCGCCAGCAGCTCGGCAACCCGTTGCTGGATCTTCTCTTTGCTCCAGCCTGCCAACTCCAGCGGAAAGGCGATGTTGGCAAACACGGTGCGGGAGGCAAGCAGGTTGAAGTGCTGGAAAATCATCCCGATCTGGCGGCGAGCCTGGGTCAGATCCCGTTCGCTCAGGGCGACCAGATCCTGGCCATCAACGATGACTTGGCCCTCTGTCGGGCGCTCCAGCAGGTTGACACAACGAATGAGGGTACTCTTGCCGGCACCTGAGGCACCGATCACCCCGAAAATTTTGCCTTGGGGTACATGCAGACTCACATCACGCAGGGCGTGCACGGCGTCACTGCCTGTACCGTAGACTTTGTTGAGACCGATCAACTTAATCATGGATTCTTCCGTGCTAACAGCCTTAAAGCACAGGGCGCTACAGGCGGGGAAATTGGGCAGAGGTTCCACTGGGTTACTCTGTCATCATGGAGGATGATGCTAAGATGTCTGGATGGCCATGTCAACGCATGTTTTTACGTCTAGACGTCTAAAAAAGTGATAAGGATTTCTGTCAGGCGGATAACGATCAGGATGATATTGTTGCTCTTCCAGATCCTGTTTCGTCCCTGCGGCACATTACCGAATTAAAGATGGTTTATGCCGGGTAAATGCTGGTTTTATTAGTGTGCCAGCTTGTTTCTGTTCACATCGGCTATCGAGCCTGATGCTCCTCCATCGTTACACAAATTGCTGCACAAATCGTTCCCTATTCGTGACCGGATCACCTGATCGCCATTTTGTCGGCGTCAACCTTGATGCAGCGCAAGGGGGGCACGGATAGGGATTGGGTCGGTGGCGCCGGTTTTTTATACTGATGATGTCGACAAGCATGGAGGGCAGTGCGATGAGATTCCAACAGATCAAAGAGTTGCTGCACTATCTTGAGCAGGTTCACCACCAGCTCGGACTCTGTTACGGGCGTTTGATCAGTCAGGTGGACAGCGAACGCAGCCGGATGTTGCTGGTCTATCTGCAAGGGCGTGAGGATGCGGCCAGTGCCCATCTGCACGAATATGCCGCTCAGCTGGGAGAGGCGGTCAGGGAGACCTGGCTGAACCAGAGTTTCAGCGAGGATATGCTGCCTGCCATTACCCGCTTCGAGCTGCCGGCATCAGTCCAGACCCAGGATATCGTCACTCAGGTATGCCGTTGGGAAGAGCAGCTGGTGAGCGAACTGAGTCATCTGGCCCGGGAGTGCCCGACACCGGGCACCACCGCATTGCTCGAGAATCTGGCCAGGCTGGAGCAGACCCGCCTGACCCGACTGGTGCACGGAGTGCACCGACTCGACGACATGTAGCGGGTGATAAGCGCCAAACTCGCAAGATGACCGCAAAACAAAAGGGCCCGGTAGCAGTGCCGGGCCCTTTCCATTGGTATCTGCTGACTTGCAGTGAGCGTCGGTCAGCCCTGCTGCTCGGCCGCGTAGAGGGCGGCCCCGATAATGCCCGCCTGATTGAGGCTGGCTGCCGGAATAAGCGGCGCCCGTGTCTCGATGCGATCGACAAACTTATCCAGCTTGGCTGCGCTGCCGCCCCCCAGAATGAAGAGGTCGGGGGAGAAGAGAAACTCGAGGCGCGCCAGATACTTGTTGAAGCGCTTGCCCCAGCGGTTCCAGGAGAGATCTTCCCGTTTGCGCGCCGCATCGGAGCAGTAGTGCTCGGCGACCATTCCTTCCAGCATCAGATGGCCCAGCTCGGTGTTGGGCAGCAGATGGCCGTTGACGAAGATGGCGGTGCCGATGCCGGTGCCGACCGTGATGAGGATGATGACCCCCTTGCGATCCTTGCCAGCGCCAAAGCGCATCTCGGCCAGACCGGCGGCATCGGCATCATTCAGCACATAGCAGGGCTTGCCGGTGACATCGGCAAACAGATGTTCGGCATCGGTTTCGATCCAGCTCTTGTCGATGTTGGCGGCACTCTTGGCAACCCCGTTGTGGATGGTGGCGGGAAAGCCGCAGCCCACCGGTCCTTTCCAGTCGAAGTGTTCGACCAGCGCCTTGAGGGTATGGGCGATGGCGGCTGGGGTGGCCGGTTGCGGTGTGGCAATGCGATGGCGCTCGCCAATCAATTCGCCGGTTTTGGTATCGACCAGACAGCCCTTGATCCCTGAGCCTCCAATATCCACTCCCAACATTTGCATCTGTGTTGTCCTTGTTGTGTGCCGACCAGTTTGCAGTGACCACGCTGTTATGGGCACTGCAGGTCGGCAGAGCATGAAAAAAGTGCTGCAATCCGGCAAGGGGCAGATCACTTATGCGTGATCCGACAGACCTTTTTCGATGCAGCGGATCAGCAAACGGGTCTTCTTGTTCTCGTCATCCTGACGCTGGGCAAGGGTGGCCAGCGCCCATTCGATATGTTCGGCCACCATGGGCTCGGCGGTGGTCAGCCCCAGTTGCAGGGCTGCGATCACCTCGGGGGTCGCCGGGCCATTGCCCAGGGCGACTGCCAGATTGCGGCGCCAGCGTTGATAGCCGATGCGGCGGATCGGGCTCCCCTCGGTTTGTTTGAGGAAATCGCTCTCGCTCCAGCACCACAGCGCCAGCAGGGGCGGTCGGTGCAGGCTGGGGCGGGGGCTAAAATCGGGTTCCGGGCTGGCATCGGCGTAGCGATTCCAGGGGCAGATAAGCTGGCAGTCGTCGCAGCCGTAGATGCGGTTGCCCATCAAGGGCCTGAACTCTTCCGGAATTGGGCCGTCATTCTCAATGGTGAGATAGGAGATGCAGCGGCGGCCATCCACCACATAGGGGGCGACAATGGCGCCGGTCGGGCAGATGTTGATGCAGGCGACGCACTTGCCACACTGCTCCTTCTCCACTGGCTGGTCGAGCGGCAGCGGCAGGTTGAGCAACAGCTCACCGAGAAAGAAGAAGGAGCCGGCTGATTCGTTGAGCAGCAGTGAGTGTTTGCCAACCCAGCCTAGGCCCGCCTTGGCTGCCAGTGGCCGCTCGAGGATGGGGGCGGAGTCGACGAAGGGGCGCCACTCACCCAAGGTCTCTTCAGTGCCTTGAAACAGCTCGGCACAGCGCGCTTCGATGCGATCACCCAGCTGTTTGAGCCGGTTGCGCAGCACCTTGTGGTAGTCGCGACCGAGAGCATAGCGGCTGATATAGCCGAGGGTCGGATCGCGCAGGGTGGCGGCAAAACCCGCCTCGAACGGCAGGTAGTTCATCCGCACCGACAACACTCGCACCGTGCCCGGCAGCAGCTCGTGGGGGCGCGCGCGCATCATGCCGTGGCGCGCCATGTAATCCATGCTGCCGTGATAGCCCGCATCCAGCCAAGCCTGCAATCTCGGCTCTTCGATACGCAGGTCGGTGTCGGTGATGCCCGCCTGGTCAAAACCTAGCTCCCGTGCCCAGAGCTTGATATCGTGGGCCAGCTGGTGGAAGTCAGGTGCGCTCATGCGGCTTGGCCTGGCCGGCGTTTGCTGGCTTGGGTCGATTGATAAGAGGCGGGAGCCGTCATGGTAGAGATCATCAGGGGCGCGTTGGGCACAAAAGAAGGGGGCAGTTTACCACAGGGGCTGTGGCAGACTGAACAGATCCGCGCACTGGAGCGCAACTGGGCCGCGCGTGAGGGGCAACCTCTCTATGCTCTGATGGAGCGAGCCGGTGCTGCGCTGCGCACCTATGCCACCCTGCATTGGCCCGACAGTCGCTGCTGGTGGATTTTCGTCGGCCCCGGTAATAACGGCGGTGATGGCTATGTGCTGGCCCGCCTTGCCCGCCAGATTGGCATCGAGGTGGTGGTGATTGCCGCCAGAGCACCCGACCAGCTGAAGGGGGATGCCAAACAGGCCGCCGATGAGTGGTTGGCGGCCGGTGGCAGGGTCTGGCTGGCCGAGCGGTTTGATGGGGACCAGCACTCCACCCCGGATCTGGTGGTCGATGCCCTGCTTGGCACCGGCGTCAACATGCCCCTCTCGCCACTACTGACAAAGATCGTCGCAACAATCAATGGCTTGGCTGTGCCCGTGCTGGCGGTGGATCTCCCCTCCGGCCTCAACGGCGATACCGGCCGTGCCATGGGGGCCGTGGTGCAGGCCACTCACACCCTCACCTTTATCGGTATCAAGCAGGGGATGCTCACCGGCGACGGGGTGGATTGCGTTGGCCTGCTCGACTGTGATCCCCTTGGCGTCACGCCGGATGACGTTATGTTGCCCGCCGCCTGGCGTATCGATTATCCGCAGCTGAGCACGCAGCTGACCCCGCGCCCTCGTGCTTCCCACAAGGGCTCTTATGGCAAGGTGCTGCTGGTGGGGGGCAATCGCGGCATGCAGGGGGCCATCGTGCTGGCGGCCCGCGCCTGCCTGCGGGCGGGGGCCGGGCTGGTGCGGGTGTGTCAGCATCCGGAACATCCGCCGGTCAGCCTCTATCAACCCGAACTGATGAGTCTCACCAGCGCTGATGACGAGGGGTGGGCGTCGGTGCGGGTCATCGGCCCCGGCCTCGGTCAGGATGAGTGGGGAAGCGCGCAAATCACCCGTTATCTCACCGGTCGGTTGCCACTGGTTTTGGACGCCGATGGATTGAATTGGCTGGCGCAATCTCCCCGCCATCAGGATAATTGGGTGCTCACGCCCCATCCCGGCGAAGCGGCGCGCCTGCTGGGATGCACCATTGCCGAGATTGAAACCGACCGGTTTGCCGCCGTGCAGGCGCTGCAGCGGCGTTATGGCGGTGTGGTGTTGTTAAAAGGGGCGGGAACACTTATTTATGACGGCGAGCGGGTCGCTCTCTGTTGTGAAGGCAATCCCGGCATGGCAAGTGGCGGCATGGGCGATCTGTTATCTGGTATAATCGCCGCCCTTTTGGCCCAGGGCTGGTCTGCCACCATGGCAAGCTGGCTGGGCGCCGTGATCCACGGCGAGGCTGCAGATCAGGCCGCCGCTGACGGCGAGCGGGGCATGCTGGCGTCAGATCTGCTGCCGCTGATCCGTAAACTGGTTAATCCCGACACCATTACAAGTTAAAAAGAAGAACATGGCAAAACAGTTGATGATGACACTGCCGGACGAGGCAGCAACCGTGGCACTGGGTGGCCGTCTGGCACAGGCCTGCCAGCAGGCGACCACAGTGTTTTTGCATGGCACGCTTGGTGCTGGTAAAACCACTCTGACCCGCGGCTGGGTGCAGGGCCTTGGCCATCAGGGCAAGGTAAAAAGCCCGACCTATACCCTGGTCGAGCCCTATGAGCTCGATGGCTGGCAGGTCTATCACTTCGATCTCTATCGTCTGGCTGATCCGGAAGAGCTGGAGTTCATGGGCATTCGGGACTATTTTGCCGCCAATACTCTCTGTCTGGTGGAGTGGTCCGAGAAGGGCGAGGGCTGGTTACCGGCTCCTGACCTTGAAATTACCCTTACTTATGTAGGCGAGCAGCGCGAGGCTCTGATAGAGGCCCGCACTGCTATTGGCGAAGCCATTCTGGAACGGTTGTCATCTACGTGCGCTTGATCCTTGTTATTGCTCTCTCTTTGATGGCGTTACCCTCCTGGGCGAATCAGCTCAAGAGTGTGCGAATCTGGCCATCACCGGATAACACCCGGGTGGTGCTCGATATGAGCAGTGCCCCCAACTACAACTACTTCACCCTGGCTGGCCCCGATAGATTGGTGATCGATCTGAAAGGGGCGAGCAATGCCACCAATCTGGCCCGGGTCGAGAACAACAGCGAGCTGGTGCGCAAGATACGTGAGAGCACTCCGCTGGAGAAGGGGGGCCTGCGGCTGGTGCTTGATCTCAGCTCCTCCATCAAGCCGGTGGTCTTTCCGCTGGCACCAGCCGGGCCCTATGGTCACCGTCTGGTGATCGATCTGCCTTATGAAGAGAAGCGCTCGGCGGCTGCGGTGCAATCCACGCCCGTCGGTGGCAAGGGCAGGGGGGTGGTGATTGCCATCGACCCGGGCCACGGTGGGGAAGACCCGGGTTCCATCGGTCCGCGTCGTACCTATGAGAAGCGAGTTACGCTGGCAGTCTCCCAGAAGCTGGCGGCGCTGATCGACCGCGAGCCGGGGATGCGCGCCGTGCTGACCCGTCGTGGCGACTATTTCGTCGACCTCAACAAGCGTTCCGAGATTGCCCGCAAGGCCAAGGCGGATCTGCTGGTGTCGGTCCATGCGGACAGCTTCCATAACTCCACTCCGCGCGGCGCCTCTGTCTGGGTCCTCTCGACCAACCGTGCCAACCGCGAGATGGGCAGCTGGCTGGAGAAGCAGGAGAAGCAGGGCGAGCTGCTGGGCGGGGTCGGCAAGGTGTTGGCGGAATCCGATCCCAATCCCTATCTGGCGCAAACTTTCCTAGACCTTTCCATGGACAAGTCCCGTGCCGAAGGCTACGACGTCAGCCGTCAGATCCTGCGCTCATTGGGCAAGGTTGCCCGACTGCACAAGAAGGCCCCGGAGCATGCCAGTCTGGCTGTGCTGAAGGCGCCGGATATTCCCTCGGTGCTGGTCGAAACCGGCTTTATCTCCAACCATGCGGAAGAGAAGCTGCTGGCTACCTCAAGCTATCAGGATCAGCTGGCCCGCGCCATTTTCGAGGGGATCCGCAACTACTACCGCGCCCACCCGACCAAGGGAGCCATGTTGACCGGCAAGGGACAGGCGAGCAGGCCTGCCGCGACCACTCGCTCTGCACCGGTAGCTTCGCAGCCGGTGAGCCAGCCCAAGCCAGTGCAGTCGCAGCCGGTGGTGACCAATAAGATGCCAGCGACAGTACGTGACGGCGCGGCTGCGACCGGTTCAGGTGCCGGGGTGATCAAGCCCTATTCGGAGGCTGCGCAAGATTCTGGTGCGCCGGTTAGCAATGTGGGCGACTATGACAAATCTCGGATGCTCCGCCATGTGGTCAAACGTGGCGAGAGTCTCTCTCGCCTTGCCGAGAAGCATGGAGTGAGTCAATCCACTTTGGTAGAGATCAACCAGCTGCGCAGCCGGGATATTCAGATTGGTCAGACCATCTATATTCCCCAGCAGGGGCAGAGCCGCGCTGCCGCCCCCGTTCGCAGTGATGACAAGTCGCAGATGATCCGCCATGTGGTCAAGCGGGGGGAGAGTCTCTCCCGCCTTGCCGAGAAGCATGGGGTGAGTCAGGCGCGACTGGTAGAGATCAACAAGCTCAAATCGCGGAATATTCAGGTAGGGCAGGTGCTCTACATTCCGCAAAACTGACGCGCGGGAGCGGGTGATACCGCTCTCGCTGTTAGCCAATACCATCAGCAAGATTGAAATTCAGGAGCAAGTGATGCCGATCCGTATATTACCCCCCGATTCTGGCCAACCAGATTCCGGTTGGTGGAGAGGTGGTGGAGCGGCTCTCTATCCGCAAGATTGAAATTCAGGAGTAAGTGATGCCGATCCGTATATTGCCCCCTATCCTGGCCAACCAGATTCCGGTTGGTGGAGAGGTGGTGGAGCGGCTCTCTATCCGCAAGATTGAAATTCAGGAGTAAGT
>NZ_JAAKOE010000023.1:0-74834 GCF_049171255.1 Aeromonas sp. 603757
TCTGCCTCTGCCTCTGCCTCTGCCTCTGCCTCTGCCTCTGCCTCTGCCTCTGCCTCTGCCTCTGCCTCTGCCTCTGCTTCTGCCTCTATCTCTCTCAATGCGCAGCTTGGAGGTGGTCTGGTTTAGCCAGCCAGATATGTGTGAAGCTACAAACCCTGCTTGCAGAAACAACAAGGGCTGCACATTGTGCAGCCCTTGTCTCTGGAGAATAGCGGGTTGAGCGTGTCAGCTGGCCCAAGTGATGATGTGATCGATCCATTCACCCGCCTGATCCTCGTGAATGACTTTGCCACGGACGGATTGACCAGCCTGATGCATCGCGGAACGACTGCCGGTCAGCAGAGGATGCCACTCTGGAAGAGCGTCACCTTCAGACAGCAGGCGATATGCGCAGGTTGAGGGGAGCCAGTCATATTCGGTGATCTTGTCATGGGTGATCTGCAGACAGTCAGGCTCTTTTTTGAAACGATTGGCGTAATCAGAGCACTGACAGGTCTTGGTGTTAAGCAAATTGCAGGCGACATTGGTGAAAACCAGTTCGTCTGTATCTTCATCTATCAGCTTGTTGAGGCAGCATTTTCCGCAACCATCGCAGAGGGATTCCCATTCGGATTCAGTCATCTGCTGCAGACTCTTGGTCTGCCAAAAGGGGGCTTGCATCATACCGCTCACTTATTACACCTGATAAAACGCGTGGTTATACCCCTTGTTACCCGGTATTTCAAGGAGAGGGTCACTCCGGGGGGAAATTTGTCGTGATCAGCTCAAATGAATGCAATGACTTTCAGCCTCATCATATTGCTCAAACGGGTTCGCTGGTGGGCAGGAAGTCCCACAGGTTTGAATACTTGGGCTGCATGATTGTCCAGTTCAGGTTTTATTTTCTGCTTCTTGATCCGTTACATCTTTTGATGTTTGTCTGCTTGCAGCAAGCAGGGTCAAATGATCTCCGATGCCTACCGTCAGGCTGTTGCACGCTTGTCTTTCAAATAAAGCCGCTGGTCACATATTGTTTGCGCCCTTCTGTCGCTGCGACCCGCGGGAGAGCCTGCGTAGGCGTTCGTTTTTTGTCTTAATGATTGAGATAGATATCTTGCTCTGAATAGGCCAGCAGAGGTGTGTCGAGGTTAGTGCGTTTCGCGCCAAAGAAGCGGGTGAGTACGCCAGATTGCTGTCCCAGTCGCTGCAGCTTGACGTGATCCAGCTCGATCTGCTCGGGTAGCCAGGTAAATACGGCGGCGCAGTGACCATTGCCCAGACTGCGCTCCAGGGTTTGCTGCCAGTTCTTGATTTTGGGGCTATGTACCACCAGCACTCTCTTGGGATCGATACCTCGCTCTTCCAGACGGCTGACTGTGGGGCGTCCCGGCGGGGCGATCAACAAGATCCAGCCGGTATGAGCCTCCCCAAGCTTTGTCAGCTCGCTCAGAAACTGATCATCAGACTGGATAGTTACACCATAATGAGCCAACTCCGCTTTGCAGGCGGTTCTGGTTGGCCAGGGCTTGCTCATGACACGATTCATCGCAAAGGGCAGTGAGTGCAGGGGCTGGTTCATATATGGGATTCCTGTATGAATATCCAAGCTGTATGTGTGTACAGTAGTTCTATCCTGTGGCAGTGACAAGGTGTTTTTGCTGAAAAATGTGATGGTGTTGGCATGTGACGTTAGTAAGACTATGTTTTTAAAAGTTATTTAATATAAAACTGGCTGGGTGTTTTTCGTACTATGGACAAACCTTGCGTAACCGCCCATGGTTATACAGGTCATTTACAGGAGGTGCCGCCATGGATATCAGTACCTTGCAACGTCTTGATGCCAACATCTTGCTGGGCATCATCAATGAGAAGCTAAGGCTTGAGTGTGACGGGTTGGAGGAGTTGCTGGCCTATTACGATATGAGTGAAGAGCAGTTGGCAGGGCGTCTGGATCAGATTGGGTACCATTACGATCCATTGAGCAATCAGTTCAAAGCACATCTTTAAGGATGCAATGATTGCTTCATATTTATACGGTAATTTTTCAGGCACATTGAAACCGGTTTCAATGTGCCGTCTTGCTGCCTATTTTCAGGGATTTTCAAGGCTTGGCAATCTTTGAAAACCTATTCATGCCAGAATATTTTTATTTTTTCATTAAGCTTTTGATAATAAAGGGAATGTTTGTTTTTGTGCGATCAATTTAAGGAAAGGGTTTTCAAGCTTTTCAGGCTGTTTTTATCGGTTAAAGTGTGACTTGCGTTAACTTTTAATTCTGCCGCTTTAGTTAGTATTCTCACGCCGGTACATATTTTGAGATAACAACAGCGCCGGTCCCGCAAGCGGGATAACAATTTTATTTGTAACGAAGGAATATGGTTTATGGCTACCAAGAAGAAGACAGACCAGGATCTCCAACTGGATAAAGATCAGCTCAAGGCGAGTATCGTGCGTCACCTGCGTTCTACCTTGGGAACAAGCGAACAGAAAGCCTCTCCCGAAGCGTGGTGGAAAGCCACTGCTGCGGCTGTCAATGAACAGGTGTACGAGCGCCTGACCCGCACTCAGCAGACTCATTTCAAGAAAGATACTCGTGCGATTCACTATCTCTCTGCTGAATTCCTGATGGGACGATTGACTTCCAACAACCTGCACAACCTCTCCCTCTACAAGACTTGCGAAGAGGCGCTGGGCGAACTCGGTCTGGAACTGACCGACCTGTGCGAACAAGAGCCGGACATGGCACTTGGCAACGGCGGCCTGGGTCGTCTGGCTGCCTGCTTTATCGACTCGCTGGCCACTCTGAACTATCCGGCGGTTGGTTACGGTATCCACTACGAACACGGTCTGTTCCGTCAGGAAATCCAGGATGGCCGCCAGATCGAGCGTCCGGACTCTTGGCGTGAATATGGCAACCCCTGGGAGATCTGCCGCCCCGAGTCGGTGCAAGAAGTGCCGCTCTATGGCTACGTCGAGACCGTGTTTGGTGACAATGGCGGCCTGAAGAAGGTATGGCACGCCGGTCGCAAGATTAAAGGGGTGCCTTGGGATATTCCTGTGGTCGGTTTTGGCGGTCACACCGTCAACATCCTGCGTTTGTGGGAATCCCGCGCCTCCGAGTTTTTCGACTGGGACGTATTCAACGCCGGTGGTTACATCGACTCCCAGGCTGAGAAAGCCCAGGCCGAGACCATATCCAAGGTACTCTATCCGAACGATGAGACCGATGCCGGTAAAGAGCTGCGTCTGATCCAGCAGTACTTCTTCTGTGCTTGCTCCATCAAGGATATCATGCGCCGCTACAAGCGGGTGCATGGCGCCGACTTCAGCAACTTTGCCGCGCAAATTGCCATTCAGCTCAACGATACTCACCCGACTGTCGCCATCCCGGAACTGATGCGGGTACTGGTTGACGAGGAAGATCTGAACTGGGATGCCGCTTGGGCCATCTGCTATCAGGTCTTCTCTTATACCAACCACACTCTGCTGCCGGAAGCGCTGGAGAAGTGGTCGGTCAGCCTGTTCGAGAAAGTACTGCCTCGCCATCTGGAGGTGATTTACGAGATCAACGCCCGCTTCCTGAACGAGTTGGTGGAGCCCAAGTGGCCGGGCAACGACGCCATCAAGGCCAAGCTCTCCATCATCGAAGAGGGGGCCGTGCGCAAGGTTCGCATGGGCAACCTGTGCGTGATCGGTTCGTCCAAGGTGAACGGTGTGGCCGAGATCCACTCCAAGCTGGTGAAGGAAGATCTCTTCCCCGAGTATGCCGAGCTGTGGCCGGAAAAAATGTGCAACGTGACCAACGGGGTAACCCCGCGTCGCTGGCTGCTGGCCTGCAACCCGGAGCTGGCGGGTCTCTACAACGAAGTAGTGGGCAAGGAGTGGCCGCTGCAACTGGACAAACTGCGTGGCGTGGTGAAGTTTGCCGACGACAAGGCGTTCCAGCAGCAGTTCATGACCATCAAGCGTCACAACAAAGAGAAGCTGGTCAAGGTCATCAAAGACGAAACCGGTATCGATGTCAGTGCCGAGGCGATCTTTGACGTTCAGATCAAGCGTCTGCACGAGTACAAGCGCCAGCAGCTGAACCTTATTCACATCATGGCACTCTATCGTCGTCTGCTGGCCAACCCGGACTATGACATGCATCCACGCGTGTTTATCTTCGGCTCCAAAGCGGCGCCCGGTTACAAGCTGGCCAAAGACATCATCTATGCCATCAACAAGCTGGCGGATCGGGTCAACAACGATGCTCGTATCCAGGGCAAGCTGAAAGTGGTGTTCATGCCGAACTACCGCGTGAGTCTGGCCGAGAAGTTGATCCCGGCGGCAGATGTCTCCGAGCAGATCTCTACTGCTGGTTACGAAGCATCCGGTACCGGCAACATGAAGATGGCACTCAACGGTGCAATCACCATCGGGACGCTGGATGGAGCCAACATCGAGATCGCCGAAGAGGCGGGTGCCGAAAACTGTGCCATCTTCGGTCTGAACGTGGACGAAGTGAAGTCGCTGAAGGCGCGCGGTTACAACCCGTACGACTTCTACTATGCCAACTCAGAGCTCAAGGCCGTGCTGGACTGGTTTGATACCGACTACTTCACGCCGGGTCGTCCGGGTGAGCTGGCCTCCATCAAGCGCTCTTTGCTGGAAGGGGGAGACCCTTACCTGACCCTGGCGGACTTCCAGTCCTACTCGGATGCACACAAGCTGATCGATACCTGGTATCGGGATCCGGCACTGTGGGCGAAGAAGGCTATCATCAACTCGGCCACCATGGGTAAGTTCAACTCAGACCGTTCCATCCAGGACTATGTGGATCGTATCTGGAAGCTGAAACCCTGCAACATCGGTTGATCACCTCTTAATATGAGAACCCCGCTATGCGGGGTTTTTTTATAGCTGCTTGGATTCGTAAATATTTGTACACCATTTGCAAAAAGCTTGATCATCTGTGATAGATGCACAGGGCATCACATATTATTTTAATGTCGTTATTACCAGCCTTTCCCGGGAACACCTCATCTCATGGCACCCGTATCGCTCATAAGTCTGAAGTCATCATCATGTGTACTCTCGCTGCTGTCGCATGGCACAAGCTGACGATGGTCAGGGATGTGACAGATGGCCGTTGGGGTGCAGGAAAAGAGAAAGCCCCGATGATACGGGGCTTTGTTGGAACCTGGTGTAGATTGAGGAGCCCGGCGAGCGAGCCACCAGCCATCAATGCAGTATGTCGCCCATAAAATAGGCAAGCAGGGTCAAAATGACGGTGAAGACCAGGTTCAGCACCAGGCCGGCCCGCATCATTTCACGCTGCTGGATATGGCCGCTGGCGAAGACAATGGCGTTGGGCGGGGTAGCCACTGGCAGCATGAAGGCGCAGGAGGCACCGACAGCGATCAGCACGGATACGACAATGGGAGAGACTCCCAGTGCCTCTGCGACTCCGGCAAACAGTGGAACCAGCAGAGCGGCGGTAGCGGTGTTGGATACCAGCTCGGTCAGGAACACCACGAAGGTGGCAAGACAGAGCAGGATGACGAAGATCGGCATGGTGGCCAGACCGTTGGATAGGTGCTCCGCCAGGAAGGCGTTGGCCCCGGTCTGCTTAAGGATGGCGCTCAGGGTCAAGCCGCCACCAAACAGCATCAGTACTCCCCAGTCGGTGTTCTGGTTAATGTCATCCCAGCTGGCCACCCGGCTGACGGCGATGGCGATGATGGCTCCCATGGCGATCAGTGTATCAAATTGAGGTATTCCTCCCAGCGCTTGGGCAATAGGCTGGGAGCCAATCCACAACAGCACTGTGGTCAGAAAGATCAGCATGGTCACCTTGCGTTGGCCGGTCCACTCTATGGTCACTCGCTCGGTGCTGACCTGATGTGAGAGGTTGGGGCGGGTTACCAGATAGAGCAGCCCGATGCCTACTGGCATGAAGATGAGGACAACAGGAATGCCAAATTTCAGCCAGTCAGTGAAGCCCAGCCCCATCTGGGCGGCCGCAATGGCATTGGGCGGGCTGCCTACCAGGGTGCCGATGCCGCCAATACTGGCGCTGTAGGCCACACCAAGCAATACGAAGACCAGTGTGCGGCGCTCCTTGTGAATGTCGAGACCTTTGAGCATGCCAAGGGCCAGCGGCATCATCATGGCGGCGGTAGCGGTATTGCTGATCCACATGGAGAGTGCCGCAGTAATACTGAAGAGTACGATGGCAGCCCAGCCGAGGTGTCCCTTGGCGAGCTGCATCACCTTACCGGCAATCTGGGTGTCTAGCCCCTGTTTGGATAGCGCTGCCGCCAGGGCAAAACCGCCAAAGAAGAGGAACAACACCGGGTTTGCGAAGTCGGTCAACGACTTGCTCATATCAAACACCCCGAGCAGGGTGGCAAGTACCGGGATGGAGATCGCGGTGATAGTGATGTTGACCGCTTCGGTCAGCCAGAGAATAGCTATAAAGACCAGAATGCCCAGCCCCTTGTTGACCATAGGATCAAAAGGGAGCCAAGCGAGCATGATGCATAGCAGAAGCAGATCCAGGATCACGATCCCGGTCTTGATATCCAGCCAACGAGATGGAGCAGAGGGTACAGCCGATGTGTGCATATCGTTCTCTCGGTTAATTTATGGTTGTTTTTGTGTTGCCGAGATTACATCCATTCACTTGTTTGAAACAGGCTCACATATTGAAAATCAGTCTCTACTCACACACTCATTGATAAAAATGAGGAAATAAATACATAAATCAAACATTGCTGAAACATAAGTTAAACATCCATGAACTGTTCCAGCCACTGCTTGAACATGTTCTTGGGCAGGGATCCATTTATCTGGTTCACCACTTTACCCTGTTTGAAGACCATCAGGGTGGGGATGCTGCGAATGGCGTAACGGGCGGCAATGGTGCTCTGCTGCTCGGTATCGACTTTGACAAAGCGCATCCGTGGTTCGAGTTCATGGGCAACATCATGAAATACTGGAGCAAACTGCTGGCAAGGGCCGCACCAGCTGGCCCAAAAATCGACAACGACCGGAATATCGGAGTTGATCAGGGTATCGAAGTTATCCGCCTTCCCGAGGCAAGGGGTTTGGCTGAACAGGGACGCCTTGCAGTGCCCACATTTGGCGGAGTGGGTTACATGGGTGGAGGGCAGGCGGTTTCTTGTAAAGCAGTGGCTACAATAAGTAGTGATAAATGACATAATAGTCTCCTTGAAGATCGGTTCTGGTGGCTGTGATGAAAATAGTGCCAGAGTTAAAATAGTGAAATAACGTTAACACAGCGCTCGGCTGGGGTGGACACTTCCACTCCGAGCTCTGCTCAAGCCGGACAATTCAGCGGCCATTATAAGTAGAGAGTCAAAACGGGATGAATAAAGGATCACGGAAGAGCCCTGTGGTACTGCTGCTTGTTGCTGCCTTGTTGCTCGGCTTCTCGGTTCTTTGCTGGCAACTGCTTAGTCAACAGCAGCGTGCATACAGCCTGAATCAGGCAGCGGAGGCAGTGCTGAACCGGATCAACACCGACAGTGTTTACCTGCTTGGTCGTGAGAGTGCCAATGATAGCAATGTTCAGCAACGGCTCGTCCAGTTATCCGGTATCCTCGATAGCTTTGTTCACAGGGTTCGTAGTGATGCTGAGGTTGAGCAAACGCCTCTTTCACAGAGGTTGCTGCAGGATTTGGATCTCTACCAGATGGAGCTGGCCAGACTGTACAGCATGGAAAAGGCGGTGGAATATATCGTGCAACCCTTTCAGCATCAGCTTGAGAAGGTACGCGCTATCACGCCGGCAGAGAGCCTCTTGCATCGTGATCTCAATGAGTTGGCCCAACTCAGCCATTTTTTGCAACACAGCGCCGATAACCAGTATCAGCAACAGCTGAGCTTGTTGCAGCGTGCTCTTGCTTCCCATTACGGCTCGCAACCCGAGGTGATCACCTTGGTTAACCTGAGCAAGGATTTGAGTCGTCAGGTGATGGCTTATCATACCCTGCGCCATCGTCTCATCGATATGCAGGTGAGCGATAACCTGGTGCGCTGGAAGATGGATAAGCTGGAGCGGGCTTCATCATTGCTGAACCGCTTCTATTTAATGGTGCTTGGCGGTGCCTTGATCAGTTTTGTGCTGGTGGCCTATACCCTATGGCGTCGTAATCAGAAGTTGAGCGAGTTGTCCCGTCAGACGGCCTTGCTGGCACAGGCCAAAAGCGATTTTCTGGCCAATATGAGCCACGAGATCCGCACCCCCATGAATGCCATCATCGGTTTCAGCTCACTGGCACTGCAGACAGAGCTGGATCAGCAACAACGGGACTATCTGGGCAAGATAAAGTCTTCATCAGATACCTTGCTGCTGCTTATCAACGACATTCTCGATCTGACCAAGGTGGAGTCCGGCAAGCTGACGTTGGAGGAGATCGACTTCGATCTCAGCGAGCAGCTCGACTCGCTGGCGGGCATGTTTGCCGATCTGGCGGAGCGCAAACATGTGGAGGTGATCATTCGCAAATCGCCGGAGGTGCCTGTCTTCTTGCGTGGGGATCCTCTGCGGCTGGGGCAGGTTCTGGTCAATCTGGTGAACAATGCCATCAAATTCACCGAACGTGGTGAGGTCGAAGTCTCCATCGATCTGGCCAACTCCCATCCAATGCGGATCCGCTTCAGTGTGCGCGATACCGGCATCGGCATTGCCGAAGAGAAGCAGACCCAACTGTTTCAGGCGTTTACCCAGCTGGAGGCGGGCAATACCCGCAAATATGGCGGCTCGGGTCTTGGGCTCAATATTTCCCAGCGGCTGGTGGAGCTGATGGGGGGGCGGATCACCGTAGAGAGCAAGCCTGGCGTCGGCTCTCTGTTCAAGTTCGATATCCCGATGGCGCAGGCGGTCTACGGTGTGGCTGGACGGAAAGTTTTCTTCGAAAACCAGCCGCTGGTGATGGTGATGGATGACAACGAACTGGTGCTGGATCTGGCTCGGGACATCCTGACTCGGGCGGGTGTGCGAGTGCTGCCGGTCAACTCCCTTTCCCGTGCCCGTCAATTATTGCGTGAAGAGGGGCCCAATCTGCGGTTGGCAATCCTCGACTGGCGCATGGGGCAGGAGGATGGACTCGATCTGGCGCTGGAGATGTATCAGCACAGCCAGTGGCGGCGGATACCCATCCTGATGATCAGCGCCTGGGCCAGAGAGGGGCTGCACGCCCGGATGGACAGCATGGGGCTGACCCATTTTCTGCCCAAGCCGATGACCGAGAATGCCCTGCTGGCCAAGGTGGACGAGTTGCTCAACGGCAGCTCTTATGAACTCAATCTGCGCAAGGCAGAGGCTCAGGGGGATCAGCAGCACTTCAAATCCCTGTTGCAGGGTACCCGAGTGCTGTTGGCCGAAGACAACCGGGTCAATCAGCAGCTCATCATCGAATATCTACGTCGGGTCGATGCGGTAGTGTGCGTGGTTAACAATGGTCGCGAGGCGGTGGAGCGGGTTGCCGAGCAGCCTTTTGATGTGATCCTGATGGACCTGCAGATGCCGGTGCTGGACGGACTCGATGCCACCCGCCAGATCCGCAAAATGGTCGACAAGCACGATGTGCCCATCATAGCCCTCACTGCCAGCGCCATGCATGGAGACAAGGAGCGCTGCCTGGGGGTGGGGATGAATGGTTACGTCACCAAGCCGGTGAGCAAGCTGGATCTTTACAACAACCTGCTGCAGTGGGTGAAGCCGCAAGGGGTGGAGCAGGCGGGGATCATGGAGGTGAAACCGCCGGATATGATGGGGATCCTCGATCTGCAGGATGCCCTCAAGCGGCTGGAGCAGGACAAGGAGGCATTGCAGATCCTGTTCAAGCTGTTTATGTCGGAGCACAAGGACGATCTGTGGGAGATCCGCTCCGCCCTGCGCCGTCAGCAGCCCGAGGTGGCCAGCAAGTTGCTGCACACCCTCAAGGGGGTGTCGGCCAATATCTCGGCGGCCCGTCTGCAATTGGTGGCTGGCGAGCTGGAGTGGCGCCTGCGGCAAAACGAGGTGCTGAGCGAGACGGATCTCGAACAGTTGCAACAGGTCTTCAGCCAGACCCGGGAAGAGGTGTCACACTTCCTGTTGACCGGTGAGCAGCATGAAAATTCGTATAATCCCTATTCATCAGGGGATGATCGCATGTCACAGTGAATTAAATAGTAATTATTCTCAACCATCCTGGTTCGGGATATGATGAGCTTTCGTTCGAATCGCCTCCAGCCGGAGGCGATTGTTTTCATTCTTCTATTTCTGCGTGGCTTCTCTGATGGCCGCTCCTTGGAGCGGTCACGGGCAGAGAGCGCTAAAGGTTGGTGGTGTGAGCGTATTTCTACGATTGAGCTGGTTTTTCAAGGAGCAGTGGCCCCGTTATCTGGCCGCCATCTCCCTGCTGCTGATGGTGGCCCTGTTGACCGTTATTCCGCCCAAAGTGGTGGGCTGGGTGGTGGATGGCATCACCAAGGGCGGTCTCGACAATGACACTCTGATGCGCTATCTGGCGGGGCTGTTTGGTCTGGGTGTGCTGATTTATCTGCTGCGCTACGTCTGGCGGGTGATGCTGTTCGGTGCCTCTTACCGTCTGGCCTATGTGTTGCGCAATCGCCTGTTCAGTCATTTCACCCGGATGAGCCCCGATTTTTATCAGCGCCACCGTACTGGCGATTTGATGGCCCATGCCACCAATGACATTCAGGCTGTGGAGATGACCGCTGGCGAAGGGGTGCTGACCCTGGTGGACTCCATCATGGTCGGGGTATTGGTGCTCTCCATCATGTGCAGCCAGTACTCCTGGCAGTTGACGCTGGTCTCCTTGCTGCCGTTGCCGGTGATGGCCTATTTCATGAACCGCTTCGGCACCCAGATCTACACCCAGTTCAAGGCGGCGCAAGGGGCCTTCTCCAAGCTCAACAACAAGACCCAGGAGGCCCTTTCCGGCGTGCGGGTGTTGAAATCCTATGCGGTTGAATCGCTGGAAGATGAAGGCTTTGCCGAGCTGACCAAACAGGCGGGGGAGCGCAATATGGCGGTGGCCCGCATCGATGCCAAGTTCGATCCGGTCATCTACCTCTGCATCGGTTGCTCCTACTTCCTCGCGGTGGCGGGGGGCAGTCTGCTGGTGCTGCAGGATGAGTTGACCCTGGGTGAGCTCACCAGTTTCACCATGTACCTCGGCCAGCTGATCTGGCCGATGTTTGCCATCGCCTGGCTGTTCAACATCATCGAGCGGGGCAGCGCCGCCTACTCCCGTATCGAAAGCCTGCTGGGGGAGCGCAGCGATATCGAAGAGCCCGCCCAGCCGGCCGCGTTTACCTCTGCCTTTCCTTTGCAGATCAAAGGGGTGAGCTATCAACTTGAGCAGCGCACCCTGCTTGCGGATATCGACGTTACCCTCAAGCAAGGGGGGATGCTCGGGGTGGTGGGGCGCACCGGGGCAGGCAAGAGTTCCCTGCTCAAGCTGCTGATGCGCCTTGCCAATCCGACTCACGGTTCGATAGCCATGGGGGGCGTACCGATTGACCAGTTGCCGCTCGCCACACTGCGCAGCCAGTTTGCCTATGTGCCGCAGGAGCCATTCCTGTTTTCCACCACTATCGCCGCCAATATCGCCCTGGGCAAACCCGATGCGAGCCGCGAGGAGGTCGAACGGGTGGCGCGCATTGCCTGTGTCCACGATGATATCGTGCGTTTCCCCAAGGGCTATGAGACCGAGGTGGGCGAGAAAGGGGTGACCCTCTCCGGCGGCCAGAAACAGCGGCTGGCCATTGCCCGCGCCCTGCTGCTGGAGGCGCCCATTCTGGTGCTCGATGATGCGCTCTCGGCGGTGGATGCCCACACCGAGCTGCAAATTCTGCATTCCCTCAAAGCCCATCGTCGCACCCTGATCCTGGTCAGCCATCGCATGACGGCGGTGGAGCAGGCCGACGAGATCCTGGTGCTGGAGCAGGGGACCGTTAGCGAACGGGGTCATCACGGTACCCTGATGGCGCACAATGGCTGGTATGCAGATATGGTGCGTTATCAGCGTCTCGAAGAAGCGGTGGAGGAGAGCCTGTGAATCCGACCATTAAACGACTGCTCGCTTACTGCGCCCAGTATCCTCGCTGGCTTATTCAGGCGGGGATCTGTTTGCTGCTTGCCACCGGCGCCGAAGTGGCCGGGCCGCTGCTGATCAAGCTTTTTATCGATGACTATCTGGCGCCACGCAATATCGTGCTGCCCACCATTGCTTTGATTGCAGCGGGCTATTTGGGTTTGCAGGTGCTTTCGGCGGCGGGTTTCTATTTGCAATCCCTGCGCTTCAATCGCATCGCTCAGGCGGTGGTGCAAACTTTGCGCGAGCAGGTATTTGCTACCGCCATCCGCTTGCCGGCCCGCTACTTTGACAAGCATCGATCCGGCTCGCTGATTTCCCGCATCACCAACGACACCGAAGCGATCATGAACCTCTATGTGCAGGTGATCGGCTTGCTGGTGCAAAAAGTGGTGCTGTTGTGCGGCATCCTCATCTCGATGGCGCTGCTGGATCTGCGGCTGATGCTGGTCTGCTCCCTGTTGCTGCCCGCTGTGGGCGGGGTGATGTGGCTCTACCAGAAACTGAGCGTGCCGGTGGTGCGAGCGACCCGCAGCCTGCTCTCCGACATCAACAGCCGCCTCAATGAGTCGCTGCAGGGGATGCCGGTGATCCAGGCGATGGTACAGGAGCGCCACTTTGCCAACGCCTTTGCCGAGGTGAACCTGCAGCACTGGTCGGCACGGGTCAAGAGCCTCAAGATCAACGGCATTTTGCTGCGTCCGCTCATCGATCTCTTCTACATGATGGTGCTGATCGGCCTGTTGGCGCTGTTCGCCCACGAGGGGGGGAGCCACGCCGGTGCCATTCAGGTGGGTGTGCTCTACGCCTTTATCAGCTATCTGGGGCGGATGATCGAGCCGCTCATCGAGATGACCAACCAGCTCAACCAGCTGCAGCAGGCGATGGTGGCGGGGGAGCGGGTCTTTGCCCTGCTCGATGAAACCCGCGAGAGCACCGATGGCGAGATGATCCCGCTGGAAGGGCGGGTCAGTTTCGAGCGGGTGAGCTTCTCCTACGATGGTGAGCAGCAGGTGCTGCGGGAGGTCAGTTTTGCCGCAAAACCGGGCCAGATGCTGGCGCTGGTGGGCCATACCGGCAGCGGCAAGTCCACCATTATCAGCTTGCTGATGGGCTTCTATCCGCTGGGTCAGGGGCAGATCCGCTTCGATGATCACGCACTGGATACCCTGTCGCTGGCAGCGGTACGCCGTAGCATCGGGCTGGTGCAGCAAGATCCCTTTATCTTCGTCGGCACTCTGGCGGAAAACCTGCGTCTCGGTCGGGCCGGAATAGACGAAGCGCGGCTCTGGCAGGCGCTGAGCGAGGTGCAGCTGGCCGAGTTTGTGCGCAGCCTGCCACAGGGGATCAACACCCTGATGGAGGAGGGAGGCAAGAACCTCTCCGCCGGTCAGCGGCAACTGCTCTCCTTTGCCCGTGCACTGGTGGGAGATCCGCGTATCCTCATTCTGGATGAAGCGACGGCCAGCGTGGACTCCCAGACCGAGTTGGCGCTGTCGCAGGCGATCTCTGCCGCCCGTCGTGGCCGCACCACCATCGCCATCGCCCACCGCCTCTCGACCATCGTCGATGCGGACGAGATCCTGCTGCTCTCCCGCGGTCAGGTGAATGAGCGGGGTACCCATGGTGAGTTGATGGCCCTCGGCGGTCACTATGCCCAGCTGTTCGAGATGCAGAGTCAGGGGGCCTGGCTGGAAGAGAAGCGCGCCTGATCGGCACATTTGCTGTAACAGCGACATGAGCGAAAAGAGGGAACCGGTGCGGTTCCCTCTGTTTTTTTGCGTTGGGTAAAGGTCGTAACCGTGATCCCTGTGCTTGTCGAATGGCGCAGATGCAGGCAACATGTTGTTTACATTAACTCATCGGATCAGTTCGCATATGGATTTGCAACGCTTCAAAGCCAATCTGGCGCTTCGGCTGTTTGCCTGGCGCTACATTCCCGTCATCGGGTTTTGTGCCCCGATCATCGAAGAGATGAACGCCAAGGCGCTGCGCATTCGCATTCCCCTTGGCTGGCGTACCCGCAACCACCTGGGCAGCATGTATTTTGGCGCGCTGGCGACCGGCGCCGATCTGGTAGGCGGTCTGCTGGTGATGGAGAAGGGGCGGCAGCGGCGCAAGAAGGTGCACTTCGCCTTCAAGGATGTGCAGGGGGAGTTTTTGAAACGACCGGAGGGGGATGTGCAGTTCGACTGCGCAGCGGGGGAGGAGATTGACGCCATGATCGACGAGTCGCTGGCAAGCGGTCAGCGCATCAATCGCCCCATCCAGGTGGTAGCCACCTGTCCGTCATTGAACGGGGATGAGGCGATGGCGCGTTTTGTGCTGACCCTGTCGATCAAGGCCAGCTAGCGGGTTGCCGGAGAGTGGCTCCCCGAAACGGGTTTAGCCAATCTCCGGGCTGACGCCCTCTTTCACCACGACCTTCATGCCGTTGAAGTTGACCACCTGTTCGGCCACGATCTTGCAGCGCTTGCGGGTCTCCACCTGACCGTCCACCTCGACCAGCCCTTCGGCAACGAGGGCTTTGGCGGCGCCGCCACAATCGGCCCACCCCTGATGTTTGATAAGGTCACACAAGGCAACGAAGGGGTGACCTTCGAGCAGAAACGTCTCCATGGGAAATCCTCTAGATGGATGAATGCCGGATACAGCAGGGCGACTATTTTAGGCAGTTCGCTCAGGCAAAGAAAGGAAGAGGGGCCACTCGCTGCGAAAAAGTGGCCGATTGTCCTTGAGGTGGCGCTTTCGCAAGACCTGATGGAGAGGTGAGAGGGCCAACCGTGACGTATCGTGACGCACCTCGTCCCTGCTGGTGTGCCCACACTAGCCCCTTACTGTTAGGATCGGGTCACTCTCAATGGCCCAAGGAACTTTCCATGACACTCTCCCGCCTGCTGCTGGCATGCAGCGCCCTGACCCTGTGCTGTGTCGCGCAGGCCAGTACTCCGGTGCAGGTCTCGCTGCCCGGGGTCAATTTGCCCGCGTCCCATCAGGTGGAAGGGGCGCGCGCCTCGCTGCTCTACGGTCGGACCGGTCAGGTGAAGGGTATTGATCTGCCGATCTTCGCCCTCTCCGATGTGGATCAGTTCAGCGGCCTGCAGCTCGGGATCTTTCTCGGTGCCGGTAGGGTGCGCCACCAGTTTGGCGGAGTTGCCATCAACGCCATCAACTGGCACGAAGGGCAGGATACCGGCGTCAATCTGGGGCTGGTCAACCTGACCAATAATGTGCAGGGGCTTAACTGGGGGGCGGTCAATATCGCCAAGGGCAATGCGCTGGCCAACGTCGGCTTCGTCAACTATGCCGAGCGTACCACCTTCCAGATTGGCTTTATCAATGCAACCAAGCACCTCGATGGCTTGCAGATCGGGCTGGCCAACTATGCCGCCAACGGCGTGTTCCCCATTCTGCCGCTGGTGAACTTCCAGAAATCGTTCTGACCAAGGCAGTTCGCTTTGCGTTAAAGGCATCTGCTGATTACCCTGTGCCTCTTGCAACTTGTGACAGGCGAACAGAGGTAATTGATGACGGCAGGGCAAATGAGTGCAATCGGGATCGGCTGGGATGTGCGTGGCTGGCAGGGCAGCGCCCAGGCGGTGGCCGTGGTGGGCTGGCAGGCCGACTCCAACCGCCTGCACTGGCTTGGGGTGTCGCCGCTGTTTCGTCTAAGCTCGCGGGTGGCGCCGGATCTGGCCGCTCTGCTGCGTCCGGCCCTGCAAAACGAGCTGACCCTGATGCAGGTAGAAGCCTGCCCGCAACTGGCGCTCGGTATCGATGCGCCACTCGCTTTTCCCCGTGCCTTGCGGGATCTGCTAAATGGCCAGCCACATAGCTGCGCAGCTCCCGAGCGTGAGATAGACAACCCCTACGCCTATCGCGACTGCGAGCGCTGGCTGTATCAGCAGTACGGCAAGAAGCCGCTGTCGGCCACCTTCGACCGGCTTGGCAACAATGCCACCCTGGCGCTCTCCATGCTGCCGCGACTCTCGGATCTGCAACTGGTGCCGACCGTTGCCCCGAAGGCCAGTCGCGCCGTGCTGGAGGTCTATCCGGCATTGGCCAAAGTGGGCGGCAAGGCCTCTCCGGCACGGCCCGATCTGGCGGCCTTGCTGCCCGCGGGCGTGCTGGCAGGCACCGATCGCTACGATGCGGCGCTCTGCGCCCTGATGGCGCTGCAATATGCCGCTGGTGGCAAGGTGACTGTGTTGCCTGAGCTGATTTCGCCACCCAGTGACATGCCGTGTGATGAGGGATGGGTCTATCACTTTGCCCGTCATGGCGTTGAGTACAACGGGATGTGACGGACGGACGCGGCGCATCATGGCTCCGCTCACCTTGTTGATGTGGGCCAAATGGCGTAAAAAACCTGTCTTTAGTCAGGAAATTGCCTGTTCATCCCGCGCCAAGGTGGCGCATCGTTATCTTCATCCGATATATTGCCCACCTTGCTGATCCTTTGCTGTGGTATTCCCGATGAAATCCGTTCTCTCTATTCAGTCCCACGTGGTCTTTGGTTGTGCCGGCAACAGCGCGGCCGTCTTCCCCATGCGCCGCCTTGGTATGGATGTATGGCCCATCAACACGGTGCAGTTTTCCAACCACACCCAATATGCCCAGGGGTGGCAGGGGATGGCGATGCCGGCGGGTCATATCAGTGCGCTGGTGAAAGGATTGGGCAATATCGAGGTGTTGAGCCAGTGTGACGCCGTGCTGAGTGGCTACCTTGGCTCCGCCGAGCAGGGGGACGAGATCCTGACCGTGGTCAACGCTGTCAAGGCGGCCAACCCCGATGCCATCTACTTCTGCGACCCTGTGATGGGTCACCCGGAGAAGGGGTGTATCGTCGCTCCTGGCGTCACCCGTTTCCTGACCGAGCAGGCGTTGCCGGTGGCCGACATGATGGCCCCCAACCTGCTGGAGCTGGAGACCCTCTGCGATACCCATCTGGCTGATCTGGATCAGACCCGCGCGGCTGCCCATCAGCTGCTGGCTCGCGGCGTCAAGCTGGTGCTGGTCAAGCATCTCGGTCGTGCGGCGCAGGACTCCAGCCGCTTCGAGATGCTGCTGGCGACCCCGCAAGGGGATTACCTGATTGCCCGTCCGCTCTATGACTTTGCCCGCCAGCCGGTGGGGGTTGGCGATCTTATCAGCGCCCTGATGCTGGCGAATTTGCTTGCTGGTCACGATGCGGTCAGCGCGTTCGAACGCACCAACGCCTCGGTGGATGCGGTGCTGCAGGAGACCTGGCGCCAGCAGGCTTACGAGCTGCAACTCATCGCCGCGCAAGATGCGTTTGATTCGCCGAAGGTGGAGGTGCGAGCGGTGATACTACCCTGATTGCTGCCATGTCTGAAGCAAAAGAGGTGAGCCATTGGTTCACCTCTTTTTTGTTTGTATCGCTCCCGGCTATGGGGTCAGCGGATCAACCCCTGCTCAACCAGCCAGGCAAACAGCAGACGTGAGACGGGGGAGAGCTCATCGAGGTGAGAGCTGTCGAGCCAGCGCAGCTCGGCAATTTCGGCCGAAGCGATGGGGGTGCCGCTTGCTTCGCCGGTGTAGCAGCGAAGTCTCACCTCGACACCTGCCGGTTTGCCATCGGCCTGGGCGCTGAATTCGCAGGCAAAGCGCAGGGTGTCGGGTTGCAGGGTAACAGCCAGCTCCTCCTCAATCTCGCGGATCAGGGCTGCCTCGTCGCTCTCACCCGGTTCCCGCTTGCCGCCCGGGATGTAATAGATGTCCTTGCCGTGGGAGCGGGCGCAGAGCAGCTGCTGATCTTTAAAGGTGAGCCAGGCAAGTTTGTCGATCATCCGTTTTCTCTCCAATGGGGTTGCCGTGATGAGCAGTGGCGCACTCAAGCACACCGTTGTTTTGCATGCCGGCAGCCTAACAAAGATGAAGTTGAGTCCCAAGGAGAAAGAGGGAAGATGCCGGAAACGCACTGTTTCCTGCGTGGTGACCAGCGTAGCTGGAAGAGTACGCAATGGCTGTTTCACCACAGCCTTCTCGTCCCTAAAAAAGTGGGCTGGCGCACACCACGACAGGGCCGGACTGGGCGAAGGCGGGGCCCTTGTGGTTTAATCTTGCCACTTTAGCGGTAGTGGGCGACGGGCCTGCTACCTTGCGTGGTCAAGATGCAGGTGAGCAAGATGCAGATAGCAGCAGAGAGCAAATTTATCGGACTCGGGGTCGCGGGGAATTTCGCCGGTCATCTGGAGCAGGCGGGTGAAGCGTCGGACTTCGTAGCGGTAGTCGTGCGGGATACCACGGCGCCCAAGGCGCTGTTCCCCTTTTTCGTGCCGGGCCATCCGGGTCAGCTCGGGGTATTCCCGTTGAGCGACAAGGCTATCTTCCTGCCGGAGGCGGCGGTCAGTGGTGACGAGAAGGTGCAGATCGAGCCGGAAGTAGCCCTCTGGTGCGAGCTGGAGTATGCCGGCAAGCAGGTGGTAGCGATCCATCCCCGTGCCTTTGGCGCCTATAACGACTGCTCCATCCGTCGTCCCAATGCCAAGAAGATCAGCGAGAAGAAGAACTGGGGCGAAGAGAGCAAGGGGTTGGCGGCCAATCTGCTGCCGCTTTCCGGTTTTGCCGCCGGTTGCGAGCTCGATGACTATCGCATCGCTTGCTATCTGGAGCGCGATGGCGAGCTGCACGCTTACGGGGTAGACAGCGCCGCCATCGACTACAGCTACTTCCACGGCAAGCTGCTCGACTGGGCCATCGACAAGTTCAATCATCAGCAGGATGAGGGGCCGGCGGAGCACATTCAGGGACTGCTGGCGCAGGCGGGACATCCTCCCCATGCGCTCATCAGTATCGGTGCCACCCGCTATACCCCGTTTGGCGAGACCCACTTCCTCAAACCGGGCGACACCTCCTGCGTGGTGGTCTACCCGGGCAGCCGTTATAGCGAAGCGGATATTCGCGAAGCGATCCGCAGCCGCCACTTTGATGCTGATATGTCGGTGCTGCTGCAAGCGGTACAGGCGCGCTAATCAGGTTGGCTCGCGGGGAGGCCACAGTCATCCTGCGGGCTGCAACAAAGAGTCATTGATGAAGATTGATACTGCAACGCGGGCCGATTATCCGGCCCTGATCGCGCTGTGGGAGGCCTCGGTGCGGGCGTCCCACCACTTCCTGCCCGAGGCCGAGATCCTCGCGCTCAAGCCGCTTATTCTGGAGCACTACTTCGATGCGGTGACACTGCACTGTGCCCGCACAGAAGAGGGGCGTATTGCCGGTTTTTGCGGGCTATGCGATGGCAAGATAGAGATGCTGTTTGTGGCACCGGCGGTGCGCGGCAGTGGCGTGGGGCGTTTGCTGGTGGCACATGCCATCAGCCAGTGCGGCGCGACGCTGGTTGACGTCAACGAGCAGAACGAACAGGCGGTGGGCTTCTATCTGAAGATGGGATTCACCGTGACGGGTCGCTCGCCGCTGGATGGTCAGGGCAAGCCCTATCCGCTGCTACATATGGCGCTGGCGCCGACCTGATCGTGCCTGATGAGGCGCAGTACCCATAAACCAACGGGGGATGGCATCAGCCATCCCCCGTTTTTTGATAGTGTTTGTTACTTGCTGGCGACCTTGTTCACCACCTTGATCAGCTGATAGCGCAGGGAGGGGGCATCGGCTGGTACATCGGTGAGCTGCTCCTTGCTGACTGTGAGCTGATACCGGTAGCCCGGCTCGAACTGGAAGCCCTCTATCTGCTGGTAGAACAGCGTCCAGGGCTGCTGCTCGTCGCTGCGAACCTGCATGCACTGCATCGGGCCAACCCCGACGCAATCGACCAGCTGGCTGTTGATATAGAGGGTCTCACCCTGTTGGACCGTGGTGCCCTGACAGGCGGTGAGCAGCAGGACGGCGCTGGCAAGCAGAGGTTTCATAAGGGCTCCTTGAGCTTAAAAGGGCATTAAAGCGGCAAACAAAAAGGCGGTCAATGACCGCCTTTGTAACAAACCATGTTGATTCAGTTCATTAGCGTTGATCAAGCGGCGTGAAGTCCCGTTGCGGGTGGCCCACGTAGAGCTGGCGCGGGCGGCCGATCTTGCTATCCGGATCGGAGTGGAACTCGTTCCAGTGGGCAATCCAGCCGATGGTACGGGAGATGGCGAAGATCACGGTGAACATGTTCATCGGGATACCGATCGCCTTCATGATGATACCGGAGTAGAAGTCCACGTTCGGGTAGAGTTTCTTCTCGATGAAGTAGGGGTCGGAGAGCGCGATGCGCTCCAGCTCCATGGCCACGTCCAGCAGCGGATCCTTGATCTGCAGCTCGGTCAGTACTTCGTGGCAGGTTTCGCGCATCACGGTGGCACGAGGGTCATGGTTCTTGTAGACACGGTGACCGAAGCCCATCAGACGGAACGGATCGTTCTTGTCCTTGGCCTTGGCGATGTACTCGGGGATGCGATCCACCGAGCCTACTTCCTCCAGCATGCGCAGGCAGGCTTCGTTGGCACCACCATGGGCCGGACCCCACAGGGAGGCGATACCTGCGGCGATACAGGCAAACGGGTTGGCACCGGAGGAGCCAGCCAGACGGACGGTTGAGGTGGAGGCGTTCTGCTCGTGATCCGCATGCAGGGTAAAGATGCGGTCCATGGCGCGTTCGACCACCGGATTGACCTTGTACTCCTCGGTCGGTACCGCAAACATCATATGCAGGAAGTTGCCTGCATAGGAGAGGGCGTTGCGCGGATGCATGAACGGCTGGCCGATGGAGTACTTGTAACACATGGCCGCCAGGGTCGGCATCTTGGAGATGAGGCGGAAGGCGCAGATCTCGCGGTGCTGTTCGTTGTTGATGTCCAGGGCGTCGTGATAGAAGGCAGAGAGTGCGCCCACCACACCACACATGATGGCCATGGGGTGGGAGTCACGACGGAAGCCGCGGAAGAAGAAGGCAATCTGCTCGTGCACCATGGTATGGCGGGTCACGGTACGCTGGAAATCGGCAAACTGTGCCTTGGTGGGCGCCTCGCCGTAGAGCAGGATATAGCAGACTTCGAGGTAGTTGGACTCTTTGGCCAACTGGGCGATGGGGTAGCCACGGTGCAGCAAGACACCCTGATCCCCGTCAATGTAGGTGATGGCAGATTTGCAAGAACCGGTCGCCATAAAGCCCGGGTCAAAGGTGAAATACCCTTGCCCACCCAGCTTTCTAACATCGACAACATCCGGTCCAACGGTTCCAGAGAGGATCGGCAGTTCAACCGGATCTTTCCCGGGCAGGTGTAGGGTGGCTATCTTATCAGCCATAGCACGTCTCCTTTGCTCTTTATAATTTGGTTCCAGTCCTACTCTATTACGACTTTTATGACGCTGGCAAAGGTTGTTACCCATACCGAGGTGGCTGGAGCGCCCTATTTGAAACAGAGTTCCCTATCAATGTCAATTTTGCTGGGGCGGCATTAAAGGCATTAACGGAATGTTAAATTAAATATGCGATCAAGTTTGCGGTTTTGTGTTTTCTTTGTAGCTGTTTGATTGTCTTCGGTTAAGGCCGTCGATATACTGCGCCACGTGGGTCATGGCTGCTGGTGTTTGAAACGCTTTGGCAAAGCCTGATGTGAAACCAAAAATTCGCGTTTTGGCTTTTTCAGAGTGTTTTGGTAACAAATAGCCAACAATCACCATCCCGTGCCCTCAAGTGTGAGTTAAAACAATAACTAACGTGCTCAATAGAGCTGAGTGGGCAAGCGTGAAAAACAAACAGAGACCGGTCAACCTCGACCTACAAACGATCAGCTTTCCTGTCACTGCCATCGCCTCCATCCTGCACCGTGTTTCAGGGGTTATTACCTTTGTTGCACTGGGCATCTTGCTGTGGATGCTTGGCACTTCACTCGCCTCTCCCGAAGGATTTGAGACCGTGGTGTCCATCATGGACAACTTCCTGGTCAAATTCGTATTGTGGGGGATCCTGACTGCGCTGGCTTACCACATTGTGGGCGGTTTGCGTCATCTGGTCATGGACATGGGCTATTGGGAAGAGCTGGAATCCGGTAATCAGAGTGCCCGTGTGGCCTTCGTGATCACCGCGATCCTGGCTGTATTGGCGGGAGTGCTTGTATGGTAACCAATTCTGCAACTTTCGGGCGCAGCGGCGTTCACGATTACATCCTGATCCGCGCCACCGCCCTCATCATGACCTGCTATGTCCTCTATCTGGTGAGTTTTGTCGCGTTCAACGACATCACCTACGAGGTGTGGACAGGTTTCTTCGCCAATACCTTCACCAAGGTATTCACCCTGTTGGCCCTGCTCTGCGTACTGATCCATGCCTGGATCGGTCTGTGGCAGGTGTTGACCGACTATATCAAGCCGGTAGGGCTGCGCGGGGCGCTGCAATTTGCCCTGGTCGTGGTGCTGTTTGTCTATCTGATGACGGGTTTCGTCGTGCTGTGGGGTGTGTAAGGTGACTATTCCAACTCGTGAATTTGATGCTGTGGTGATTGGTGCCGGTGGTGCCGGTATGCGCGCCGCGCTGCAGATTGCCCAGTCCGGCAAGAGCTGCGCTCTGTTGTCCAAGGTTTTTCCAACCCGTTCTCACACTGTTTCCGCTCAGGGCGGGATCACGGTTGCGCTGGGCAATGCCCACGACGACAACTGGCAGTGGCACATGTATGACACGGTAAAAGGTTCCGATTACATCGGTGATCAGGAAGCCATTGAATACATGTGCAAAACCGGTCCCGAGGCTATCTATGAGCTGGAGAACATGGGCTTGCCCTTCTCCCGTTTCGATAACGGGTCTGTCTACCAGCGTCCGTTTGGTGGTCAGTCCAAGAATTTCGGTGGCGAGCAGGCTGCTCGTACCGCAGCGGCCGCCGACCGTACCGGTCACGCCCTGCTGCACACCCTCTATCAGCAGAACGTCAAGAACAAGACCACCGTCTTCTCCGAGTGGTATGCGCTGGATCTGGTGAAAAACCAGGATGGCCATGTGGTGGGTTGTACCGCCATCGATATGGAGAGCGGTGAAGTCGTCTACTTCAAGGCCAAGGCCACCGTGCTGGCGACTGGCGGTGCCGGTCGTATCTACCAGTCCACCACCAACGCCCACATCAACACAGGTGACGGCGTCGGCATGGCGCTGCGTGCCGGCGTCGGCGTGCAGGACATGGAGATGTGGCAGTTCCACCCGACCGGTATCGCCGGGGCAGGGGTGCTGGTAACCGAAGGCTGCCGTGGTGAAGGCGGCTATCTGCTCAATAAAGATGGCGAGCGCTTCATGGAGCGTTACGCCCCGAACGCCAAGGACTTGGCCGGCCGCGACGTGGTGGCCCGCTCCATCATGATCGAGATCCGTGAAGGCCGTGGCTGCGACGGTCCCTGGGGCCCGCACATCAAGCTCAAGCTGGATCACCTCGGCAAAGAGGTGCTGGAATCCCGTCTGCCGGGGATCTGCGAGCTCTCTCGCACCTTCGCCCACGTGGATCCGGTCAAAGAGCCGATCCCGATCATCCCGACCTGCCACTACATGATGGGTGGCGTGCCGACCAACGTGAATGGCCAGTGCCTGACCCAGGACAAGAACGGCAACGATGTGCCGGTGGTCGGTCTGTTTGCGGTGGGCGAGATTGCCTGCGTCTCGGTGCACGGCGCCAACCGTCTGGGTGGCAACTCCCTGCTGGATCTGGTGGTGTTCGGCCGCGCGGCCGGCATGCATCTGGTCAACACTCTGGGCGAGATGGAACATGGTCGCGATGCCTCTGAGTCGGATCTGGATGCCGCACTGGCCCGCTTCAACCGCTGGGAAAATTGCCGTGACGGGGAAGACCCGGTGCAGATCCGCAAAGACCTGCAGCGCTGCATGCAGAACAACTTCTCCGTGTTCCGCGAAGGGGCTGCGATGGCAGAGGGGCTGGCCGAGCTCAAGGTTATCCGCGAGCGCCTCAAGTCAGCCCGTCTGGATGACACCTCCAAAGAGTTCAACACCCAGCGCATCGAGTGCCTGGAGCTGGACAACCTGATGGAGACGGCGTTTGCCACGGCGGTTGCCGCCAACTTCCGTACCGAGAGTCGCGGTGCTCACTGCCGCTTCGACTTCCCGGATCGCGACGATGAGAACTGGCTGTGCCACAGCCTCTATCATCCGGACACCGAGTCCATGACCCGTCGTGCTGTCAACATGTCACCCAAGACCCGTGAGGCGTTCCCGCCCAAGGTTCGGACTTACTGATTGCGGAGCCAGCCCTATGAACGTCACATTCTCTGTCTACAGATACAATCCGGATGTTGATAACGTCCCCCATATGAAGGATTATCATCTTGATATTCCTGAAGGTTCCGACATGATGGTGCTCGATGCACTGATCCAGTTGAAAGAGCTGGATCCCACGCTTGCCTTCCGCCGCTCCTGCCGCGAAGGGGTTTGTGGATCTGACGGTCTCAACATGAATGGCAAGAACGGTCTTGCCTGCATCACCCCGCTCTCCGATTTGCTGAAGAAGGGCAACAAGGTCGTTATCCGCCCCTTGCCCGGCCTGCCGGTGATCCGTGATCTGGTGATCGACATGACCCAGTTCTACGCCCAGTGGGAGAAGGTCAAACCCTTCCTCATCAATGAAGACAAGTTGCCGCCGGTGCGTGAGCACCTGCAATCCCCCGAAGAGCGTGCCAAGCTGGATGGCCTGTACGAGTGTATTCTTTGTGCCTGCTGCTCCACCTCTTGCCCCTCCTTCTGGTGGAACCCCGACAAGTTCATCGGTCCGGCCGGGCTGCTTGCCGCCTACCGCTGGCTGGCTGACAGCCGCGACACCGCGACCACCGAACGGCTGGGTAATCTGGACGACGCCTTCAGCGTGTTCCGCTGCCACGGCATCATGAACTGCGTGAACGTCTGTCCGAAAGGCTTGAACCCGACCAAGGCGATTGGCCAGATCAAGTCGATGTTGCTCAATCGGGCTGTTTAGTATTTGGGCCGGCCCTGTGCTGGCCCGACTTCCGGATAGCCATCCCACCCGTGGCAGGATGGCTGTTTGAACCCTACAAGCTGCGTAGCAGTAACAAGAAGTACAAGGGATAGAAATGCATAACGGCGTGATGAAGGCCTGGTTGGAGTCATCTCACCTGGCTGGTGCGAATGCAAGCTATATCGAGGATTTGTACGAATCCTTCCTGGAAAATCCTGACTCCGTGTCCGACGAGTGGCGCAGCCTGTTTAGCGAGCTGCCCCAGGTCAATGGCCATGCGGTTGAACAACCCCACTCCCAGGTCCGCGATTATTTCCGTCGTCTGGCCAAGGATCCCTCTCGCTACAGTGCCCCCGTCTCCGATCCGCAAGTGGATGCCAAGCAGGTGCGGGTATTGCAGCTGATCAACGCCTTCCGTTTCCGTGGTCACCAGAATGCCAATCTGGACCCGCTGGGCCTGTGGCAGCGTGAAACCGTTGCCGAACTGGATCCTGCGTTTCACAACCTGCAGGGCGCAGATATGGAGGCCACCTTCAATGTGGGCTCCTACGCCATCGGTCGCGAGACCATGGTGCTCTCCGACCTCTACGCCTCGCTGAAGAAGACCTATTGCGGCAGCATAGGCGCCGACTACATGCACCTCACCTCCACGGAAGAGAAGCGCTGGCTGCAACAGCGTCTCGAATCCATTGAAGGGAAGGGGAGCTACACCCTCGAAGAGAAGACCCGTTTCCTCGAGAGCCTGACCGCCGCCGAAGGGCTGGAGAAATATCTTGGCGCCAAGTTCCCGGGAGCCAAGCGCTTCTCGCTGGAAGGTGGCGACGCCATGATCCCCATGCTCAAGGAGCTGATCCGTCGCGCCGGTGAGCAGGGCTGCAAAGAGGCCGTTATCGGTATGGCACACCGCGGTCGTCTCAACGTGCTGATCAACGTGCTCGGTAAACGTGCGCAGGATCTGTTCGACGAGTTTGCCGGCAAGCACGGCGAATCCTGGGGTACCGGTGATGTGAAGTACCACATGGGCTTCTCTTCCGACTTCGCCACCCCGGGCGGCAACGTCCACCTGGCGCTCGCCTTCAACCCCTCTCACCTCGAAATCGTCAACCCTGTGGTCATCGGCTCGGTCCGTGCCCGTATGGATCGTCGCGGTGACAAGGATGGCTCCAGCGTGTTGCCCATCACCATTCACGGTGACTCGGCCATGGCCGGTCAGGGCGTGGTGGCCGAGACCTTCAACATGTCCCAGACCCGCGCCTATGGTGTCGGCGGGACGGTGCGCATCGTCATCAACAACCAGGTTGGTTTCACCACCTCCTATATCCGTGACCTGCGCTCCACCGAATATTGCACCGACATCGCCAAGGCGGTGCAGGCGCCGGTGCTGCATGTCAACGGGGATGATCCGGAAGCCGTGGTGCTGGTGACCCAGATTGCGCTGGATTACCGCAATACCTTCAAACGCGACGTGGTGATCGAGCTGGTCTGCTACCGTCGTCACGGCCACAACGAAGCGGATGAGCCGAGCGCGACCCAGCCTTTGATGTACCAGAAGATCAAGCAGCACCCGACCCCGCGCAAGATCTACGCCGATCAGCTGGTGGCCGAGGGGAGCCTCGCTCAGGAGCGGGCGACCGAACTGGTCAACGAGTATCGTGAAGCGCTGGATCGCGGTGAGCGGGTGAGCAAGGAGTGGCGGCCGATGGAGCTACACTCCGTCGACTGGACGCCGTATCTGGGCCACGACTGGAACATGGCCTATGAGAGTGCCGTGCCGATGGATCACCTCAAGAGCCTCGGCGAGCGGGTGAGCCAGTATCCGGCAACCCACGTGCTGCAGCGTCAGGTCGAGAAGATTTACGAAGACCGCCGTCTGATGGCAGCGGGCGAGAAGCTGGTGGATTGGGGCTTTGCCGAGACCCTGGCCTACGCCACTCTGGTGGACAAGGGTTCCCGCATCCGCTTTACCGGTGAAGACTCCGGCCGTGGCACCTTCTTCCACCGCCACGCCGTGCTGCACAGCCAGACCGATGCCAGCACCTACACCCCGCTGTGCAACCTGCACGACGAGCAGGGCCCGTTCGAGGTGTATGACTCTGTGCTGACCGAGAACGCGGTACTGGCCTTTGAATATGGTTACGCCAGCGCCGAGCCGGCTGGCCTCACCATATGGGAAGCCCAGTTCGGCGATTTCGCCAACTGTGCCCAGGTAGTGGTGGATCAGTTCCTCTCCTCCGGTGAGCAGAAGTGGGGCCGGATGTGCGGCCTGACCATGTTGCTACCGCACGGTTACGAGGGGCAGGGGCCGGAGCACTCCTCCGCCCGTCTGGAGCGTTATCTGCAGATGTGCGCCCAGCACAACATGCAGGTGTGCGTCCCCTCAACCCCGGCTCAGGTATTCCACATGCTGCGCCGTCAGGTAGTGCGCCCGATGCGCCGTCCGCTCATCGTGATGACGCCCAAATCCCTGCTGCGCCATCCGCTGGCGGTGAGCAAGCTCGAAGATCTGGCGGAAGGCACCTTCCAGAACGCCATTGGCGAGATCGACGCGCTGGATCCGAAAGCGGTCAAGCGGGTGGTCTTCTGCTCCGGCAAGGTCTATTACGACCTGCTCGAAGCCCGTCGCAAGGCGGAGCAGAAGGATGTGGCGATCGTGCGTATCGAACAGCTCTACCCCTTCCCGGAAGAGGAAGTGCGCGCCATTCTGGCCGATTACAGCCACGTCACCGATTTTGTCTGGTGTCAGGAAGAGCCGCAAAACCAGGGCGCCTGGTACTGCACCCGTCACAACTATGATGAGGTGCTGCCGACCGGAGCCACCCTGCGTTATGCCGGTCGTCCGGCGTCCGCCTCACCGGCGGTTGGTTACATGTCCGTCCACGCCAAGCAGCAGAAAGCCTTGGTGGAAGATGCCCTTACTCTGGCCTAAGCCCTGAACAAGAAGTAACAAGGAACTGATTAGATGACTATCGAGATCAAGGTACCGGACCTGCCGGAATCAGTGGCGGATGCCACCATTGCCACCTGGCACAAGAAGCCGGGTGATCTGGTTGCCCGTGATGAAGTGCTGGTCGACATCGAAACCGACAAGGTGGTGCTGGAAGTGCCGGCACCGCAAGCTGGCGTGCTGGGCGACATCCTGCAGGCAGAGGGGGCAACCGTTCTCTCCCGCCAGCTGATCGCCACCATCAAGGCGGCTGCCGTGGCCGGTGAAGAGACCAAAGAGAAGCCGGCCGAAGCGGTTGCCGATGATGGCGCCGATGGCCTGAGCCCCTCCGTGCGTCGTCTCATTGGTGAGCACGACATCGACGTGGCCAAACTGACCGGCACTGGCAAGGGCGGTCGCATCACCAAGGATGATGTGGAAGCCTACATCAAGGCGCTGAGCAAGCCTGCCGCAGCCGCTCCGGTTGCTGCTGCGCCGGTCGCACCGGTTGCCGCTCTGGCCGGTCGCAGCGAGAAGCGGGTGCCGATGACCCGTCTGCGCAAGCGCATCGCCGAGCGTCTGCTGGAAGCGAAAAACACCACCGCCATGCTGACCACCTTCAACGAGGTCAACATGAAGCCCATCATGGATCTGCGCAAGCAGTACGGCGAGATCTTCGAGAAGAAGCACGGCATCAAGCTCGGCTTCATGTCCTTCTACGTGAAGGCGGTAGTGGAGTCCCTCAAGCGCTATCCGGAAGTGAACGCCGGGCTGGATGGTGACGACATCGTCTACCACAACTACTTCGACGTCAGCATCGCCGTCTCCACCCCCCGTGGTCTGGTGACCCCGGTACTGCGCGATTGCGACAACATGAGCCTGGCCGACATCGAGAAGGCCATCAAGGAGCTGGCCGGCAAGGGTCGTGACGGCAAACTGACCGTGGATGAGCTGACTGGCGGCAACTTTACCATCACCAACGGTGGTGTGTTCGGCTCCCTGATGTCCACCCCGATCATCAACCCGCCCCAGAGTGCCATTCTGGGCATGCACAAGATCCAGGATCGCCCGATGGCCGTTGACGGCAAGGTCGAGATCCTGCCGATGATGTACCTGGCCCTCTCCTACGATCACCGTCTCATCGACGGGCGCGAATCGGTAGGCTTCCTGGTTTCCGTCAAGGAGCTGCTGGAAGATCCGACCCGCCTGCTGCTGGACGTCTGAGCAACTAACTGAAAGATAACGAGGGGCCCCCGAGGCCCCCACTCACAGGGGATTGAGAAACACGAGCCCCGGACGGAAATACCTACAACACGGATAGAGCATCTATGAATCTGCATGAATATCAGGCAAAACAGCTGTTTGCCGAGTATGGCCTGCCGGTCTCCGAAGGTTATGCCTGTGCTACCCCGCAGGAAGCGGCCGAAGCAGCCGACAAGATTGGCGGCAATACCTGGGTGGTGAAATGCCAGGTACACGCCGGTGGCCGCGGTAAAGCGGGCGGCGTGAAAGTGGCCAAGAGCAAGGATGAGATCCGTGCCTTCGCCCAGAACTGGCTGGGCAAGAATCTGGTGACCTACCAGACTGACGCCAACGGCCAGCCGGTCACCAAGATCCTGGTTGAATCCTGCACCGACATCGCCAAAGAGCTCTACCTGGGCGCCGTGGTTGACCGTGGCTCCCGTCGCGTGGTCTTCATGGCCTCGACCGAAGGTGGTGTGGACATCGAGAAGATCGCCCACGAAACCCCTCATCTGATCCACAAGGCCACCCTGGATCCGCTGGTTGGCCCGCAGCCCTATCAGGCCCGCGAGCTGGCCTTCAAACTGGGTCTGGTCGGCGATCAGATCAAACAGTTCACCAAGATCTTCATGGGTCTGGGCCAGATGTTCCTCGACTGCGACTTCGCGCTGCTGGAGATCAACCCGCTGGTGATCACCGCGCAGGGCAACCTGCACTGCCTGGATGGCAAGATCAACATCGACGCCAACGCCCTCTATCGCCAGCCCAAGCTGCGCGAGATGCACGACCCGTCGCAGGATGACCCCCGCGAAGCGCACGCTGCCCAGTGGGAGCTCAACTATGTGGCCCTCGATGGCAACATCGGCTGCATGGTCAACGGCGCGGGTCTGGCCATGGGCACCATGGATATCGTCAACCTGCACGGCGGCAAGCCGGCCAACTTCCTTGACGTCGGCGGCGGCGCCACCAAGGAGCGCGTAACCGAGGCGTTCAAGATCATCCTCTCCGACAGCAACGTCAAAGCGGTGCTGGTCAACATCTTTGGCGGCATCGTGCGCTGCGACATGATCGCGGAAGGCATCATAGGTGCGGTCAAGGAAGTGGGGGTCAAGGTGCCCGTCGTGGTCCGTCTGGAAGGCAACAACGCCGAGCTGGGTGGTATCAAGCTGGCCGAGAGCGGCCTCAACATCATTGCGGCCAAGAGTCTGACCGATGCCGCGCAGCAAGTCGTCAAAGCAGCGGAGGCCAACTGATGAGCGTACTGATCAACAAGGACACCCGAGTCATCTGCCAGGGCTTTACCGGCGGTCAGGGTACTTTCCACTCCGAGCAGGCGCTCTCCTATGGTACCCAGCTGGTGGGCGGCGTCTCTCCGGGTAAGGGCGGCACCACCCATCTGGGCCTGCCGGTGTTCAACACCGTCCGTGACGCGGTCGAAGCGACCGGCGCTACTGCCTCCGTCATCTATGTGCCGGCACCTTTCTGCAAGGACGCGATCCTAGAGGCGATCGACGCGGGCATCAAGCTCATCGTCACCATCACCGAAGGCATCCCGACGCTGGATATGCTGGACGTCAAAGTGAAGCTGCAAGAGACCGGCGTGCGGATGATCGGCCCCAACTGCCCAGGTGTGATCACTCCGGGTGAGTGCAAGATCGGCATCATGCCGGGCCACATTCACAAGCCGGGCAAGGTGGGTATCGTCTCCCGCTCCGGCACCCTGACCTACGAAGCGGTCAAGCAGACCACTGACGAGGGCTTTGGCCAGTCCACCTGCGTCGGTATCGGTGGCGACCCCATCCCGGGTTCCAACTTTATCGACATTCTGGAAATGTTCCAGAACGACCCGCAGACCGAAGCGATCGTGATGATCGGCGAGATCGGCGGCAACGCCGAGGAGGACGCGGCTGCCTATATCAAGGCCCACGTCACCAAGCCGGTGGTCTCCTATATCGCCGGTGTTACTGCCCCTCCCGGCAAGCGGATGGGCCACGCTGGCGCCATCATCTCCGGTGGCAAGGGTACTGCCGCCGAGAAGTTTGCCGCGCTGGAAGATGCTGGCGTGAAAACCGTCCGCTCCTTGGCCGATATCGGCAAGGCCCTGCGCGAAGTGACCGGCTGGTAATTCCTGTTAGCCCGTTATCTCTAATAAAAGTGCCGCCCGATGGGCGGCTTTTTATGCCTAATAATAGAACATCATTATCTATTCTCGCGAATTAAAGAATATGTTTTGCCTTGGGAAAAAGGATATATGGAAATTTCATTGCTTGCAGATCATCCGCATCATATATCGACAATAGTCGGCTGGTATTTCGATGAATGGGCCTCTCATGTGCCCGGCGTTACGAAAGAGATGGTACGTAAAAAGGTTGAAGTCACAGCTTTAAATAGAGATATCCCATTTAGCTTGGTGGCGCATGACGATAGAGAACTGGTTGGAACATTGGAGATTAAAATTCAGGAAAATAAAAATCACCCTGAATATGAGTTCTGGATTGGTGGTATCTATGTTTCAGCAGTACACCGCAGAAAAGGTATCGCTAAAAAATTGATGAATGTTGCCAGGAATATGGCTGTTTCCCGTGGTGTTGCGACACTCTACTTGCAGTGTGAAACACATAATGTTGGCTTCTATCGTGAGCAAGGCTTCAACGCAATACATAAATCAACCCACGGTCACTGGGAAACGACCATTATGGTATGGCATGCCATCACATAAATATGCCTATAAATCTGTTTTACGGCTTAACCACATCCTTATTTATTCCGCTTTTGTTGGCGCAATAATGCGCACTTGATATTTGACGTCACAAGTTGAGGCGATGAGGTGCTAACATTTTTATGGCCGCGCTCTCGGTGCTTGGAGGAAACAATGAGGTGGTTTTTTCTGCTGTTTATCATGATGCTTGTTGTGGTTGGCAACGCAGCAATTTTTGATAATTCTTCATCTACCAAAGTATTGGTGACATTGCGTTTAACCTGATCCCGTTATCTTTGCTTATGTTCTGGTTTGGATTTTATTTTTTCTGATGGAGATAAGCGCGCCCAGTTACTTGTGGTTGGTCATGTGCTGCTTGTCTTTTTTGTCGGCGCTGGATTTTTGCTTATCGGCACCAATATTGTTTTGGCTGACACATGTGAAATAGTGACATTTAGTAGGAGAACGGGTGGTCTTCTCTGGAAATTTGCAAACTATATACAGTTGATGGGGTATTGTCAGGAGCTGGTGGGCATTGCCGTGTTCGGAATTATTATCTCTTATTCTAACGCTAGACTTTTTTGGGGTTGGTGCTTTCACGTTAATCATTTAAAAAAATAAGGATGTTGTCATTAATCATAAACCTATTTAACAAGACAATGGCTTTCTGTTATCACTTCACATAACTCCCTAACGATGACACTGACGTATTAACTGTTTTTATTAGGGAGTATATTTTCGTATGTCAGGATTCGTGTCGTTCTTCGACCCTAGAGACTTATGATTAGTTTTTACTTGCTACGGATTGTAAGGGTGGAGTGGACTTATTCAGTTGTTTTGCTTTTCTTTTGTCTCTAACCCAAATAACTGAACCATTTGTTTTTTTCATCTCGAAGAGATCGATGGACTGGAATAGATCGCTCAGCTTTCTAAATCCGTAGTTTCGTTGATCAAATGAAGCATGGTTTGAAATGTGGTTGCCAATCTCACCAAGCATAGCCCAGCCATCATCTTCGCCAATAGCATCTATTGCCTGCCGGAGTAAATTGATGAGTTTTGTGTCACCCTTTATGTTTTTACTTTGTTTTTGAATGGGTAGCTCCAGCACTGGCGCGGCATCCAGATATAGAAATCGAGAACAACTATTAACGAATGGTAATGGTGCTTTCCGTTCTCCAAATCCGATGACAAATTTCCCATCAGCAAGTGTTCTGGTAACTAAAGGTGTAAAATCACAATCCGATGATACAAGGCATATTATGTCAATATCCTTTGTATATATTACGTCCATTACATCAATGACTAATGCCATGTCTGTCGCATTTTTACCCTTTGTTAAATCAAATTGTTGTACTGGTTGTATGGCATAGTCGTGTAGGACATCTTCCCATGGTTTAAGATTAGGGTTTTTCCAGTTACCATATGCTTTTCTAATATTTACAACGCCGTATCTAGCTAACTCTGAAAGAACTATGTCTATTTTACCTGCGGGTGCATTATCAGCATCAATAAATACGGCTATTTTTTCTTTATCTTTCATAAAGGCCTCCGTGCTATTTAATTATTTTATGCGCTGTGACTCCATTACAGCACTTAGCCCTCAATGCGAGCAGTAAAACATATCCAGACGCTTGGGGTCATGTAGTATGCCACAAGTATTTTGGACTGCCAGTGTTGAACCTCTCAATATTAGGAGTCTTCTTAAGAAAAAACTCCGCAATAAAAATACCGACCCTTGGGTCGGTATTATCATTCTGCTCGCAGCTGATGACTTGTCTTACTACCAGAGTCCTACTGGTTAAAGATGGTTTGCCCGCGAAAGACGGTCTGGACTACCTGGGTATCGGCGATCTGCTCCGGCTTGCCGGCGGCGACCAGCTGGTAGAGATCCCGATCCAGCACGATAAAGTCGGCCGATTTGCCCGCCTCGATCGAGCCGCTGATAGCCTGCTGGCGTACCGCGCGGGCGCCATTGATTGTGTAGGCCGCCAGCATTTCGTCAAGGGTGATGCGCTGGCTGGCGCGATAATCATCGCCGCTTTGGGGAGCCTTGATGATCCCGGTCGCCATATTTTCGAAGGGGCGGGGATCCCGGCTGTCGACCGGGGCATCGCTGCCAGCGACCAGTATGGCGCCCGCCTTGCGCGAACTCTCGACCGGGTAGAGGGCTCCGTGCAGATAGCCGAGGGGATCATAGAGGGCATCGCTCAGGGATTGGCCCACCCGGGTCGGCTGGATAAAGGAGGCAACCAGCATGTCGTAGGCCAGTTGGGGGGAGGTCCAGGCATAGGTAAAGGTGAGGTAGAGCCCAAGCTCGCCGAGCCGTTTTTGATCATCGGGATGGACCACCTGCAGGTGGGCCAGGGTGTGGGGAATGCCGCTATCACCGTTGCTGGCGCGGGCGGCGGTGAGGGCATCCAGCGCCGTGCGGGTGGTGCGATCACCGATGCTGTGCATATGGATGCTGAAGCCTGCCTTGTCCAGCGCCCCTATATAGCGGGTGAGGTCGGCCTCCCGGTAGTTGACGATCCCGTTGTTGCCGGACTCCTCGCTGTCGGCTGTGATGGTCACTTCATCGGTAGCCGGGTCTCTGGCCAGATGGGGGGTGTGGTAGTTTGCCAGCATGCCGGCATTGGGCAGGAAGGGGGGGGTTGTGAAGGGATCCCCTTCCAGCACACCGTCGAGGAAGATCTTGACCGCATCGGCCTTGATCAGCGGGTTGTTGGCAAAGGATTCTCTCACCTGGCTGGCCTTGGCAAGATGCCCCTCTATATCGAGTTTGCCCTGATAATCATCATCGCTAAAGCAGGTGGCGGCCGTGACACGCATATGCAGCAGGTCCCGTGACTGCATGGTGAGTAGTCGCTGGCGGATAAAGTCGGTGGCGCAGGCATCCTGAATGCTGGTGATACCGCGAGAGGCCATCAGCTCGGCAATGGCGGGCAGGGTCTGGTCGTATTGGCTGGCTGCCTGCTCATCACTGGCGCTCAGAACGCCACTATCGGGCACTGGAATGGCGCTGCGGGCCGTGTCACGCACCACTCCGCTGGTCAGGTCGACATAGGGGATAAAGGGCTCGAAGACCCCGCCGGGGGCCAGCGTAGTTCCATTGAAGCCGATTGTGTTGCCGTCGTTATCCTGCGCCATGGCAAGGGCGCGGGAGTTGTAGGCACTGGCATGGCCATCGACCCCGGCCAGCACCACCGGATTGTCGGGGGCGGCGGCATCGAGGGCTGCCAGCAGGGTGGCATGGCTGGCGGTTGCCGTATTGCCCTCGTAGGGAGACCACTGGTTGACTACCAGCCACTCCCCCGGTTTGGCCGCATAGCGGGGCAGGCATGTGCTGATCTTGGCGGCCAGCTGATCCAGAGTGACGGGTTTGCCATCGAGATCGCACATGTCCAGCGCCACCGTACCGAGCAGATGGATATGGTTGTCATGCAGGCCGGGCAGTACCATTCGGCCTTGCAGATCCACCACCCGGGTGGTGGGGTGCTTGAGCGCTTCGGCCCCCTCCTGGTTGCCCACATAGATAAACTGGCCGTCACTGACCATCATGGCCTCGGCTACCTGACGCTGCCCATCCTGGGTGTGGATCTTGCCGTTGAGATAGAGGGTCGTTGCCCCATTCGTATCATTGGTGTCACTTCGGCAGCCACCGAGCAGGCCTGCGGCCAACAGGAGGGTGATGCCAAATCGGGTTGAGGTATGTTTGCTATCCATTGCACTGCTCTCCTTGGGTTAAATGCAGTAATTACTGCAGATCTGAGCAGATATGTTTATTGCAGCTATTCTGAAAAAATCCAGTAATTACTGCATTTATTTAACTTTTTGTTTACCTTGTCTCATGGATGTCAATGAGCCACTACCGGTCGTGACCCGGGCAAAGAGGGGACCTCAGTGGTTCGAAGGAGAGAAGATGTCAGAACAACGAGTGCCTGCCGCCCTGCATATGCGGCGTCAGCCCCGGCAGCAGCGCAGTCAGGAGGTGGCAAGTCGCATTGAACAGGCCACCCTGCTGTTGCTGCAGGAGCGAGGTTTTGCCGCCCTCAACACCAATGCCATTGCTGATCGGGCCGGTGTCGGGATCAAATCGCTCTACCACCTCTATCCCAACAAGGAGGCGATCATTTGCCGTCTCGCTATGGGGTGGCTGGCAGCTATCTGTGAGGCGCAAGAGCAGATCCGAACCCAGGCGACCAGTTGGCCGCACGTGCTGGTGCTGCTGGATCTGGCGCTTGAAGAGCTTGATCGTCGCTTTGTCGGCTATGGTGCCTTGTGGCACGCCATGGATCTCATCCCCGAACTGCACGTGGTCGAGCAGGAACACGAGCGGCGCCAGATTGACTTCTGGTCATCCCTGCTGCGCGACTTTGGCTGCCGCTGGCCGGAGGCCGAGCTCACGAGTCTGGTGCGCTACTTCTATCGCACCGCCGATGTGACCAAGCAGTGCACCCGTGGTGATGGGGAGGCGGGCCAGAGGATGTGGTTGCTGCATCGTCGCTGGAGCGAGCAGCTGATCGCCGCCGCTATTGCCGAGTCCGACCCGGCACGGGTGTGGCAGGCAAGGCCAGCCCTGCTTATGGGCACGGAAGTACAGGCAAAGGCGGCGCCATAACAGGCGCCGCAAGGTGTGCGGGTCGGCGCTTTGCTTGTTGTAGCCAGACGTGGCTGAACCGTGCAAGAGCGAAGTCAGCGCGATTATTTATCCGCCTTGCCCGCCGCATCGGCAAGTTTGGCCAGCTGTTTGTCATACCAGGCCACCGGGCGGTTCTCATCTTCCGCCCGCTCCTTGCGCCGGATGGCGTTGCGCACCGCCATGGCCCCCAGCCAGCGAAACGGTTCGGGCGGGAAGTAGCCACGCGGGCCGCTGACTAGGGCGCAGTCGCGCCACGGTTTGTCCGCTTCCCGCACCTCATCGCGCACCAAGGCCGCCAGGATCTGGCCGCCGATCCAGCTTTGCGCCACCCCGTTGCCGGAATAGCCGAGGCCATAGACGATATTGGGCTGCCCTCGCCAGTGGCCGAAGAAGGGGAGGCCATCCACCGAGCGGTCGGAGGCGCCGCACCAGCTGGCAGCGATGGGCACCTCTTTAAGCGCCGGAAAGAAGCGGCGCAGGGTGCGGGTGAGGGGGACAAGATAACGGCTCGGGGCGTCAAACTCGGCCAGATGGCGGTTGGCAAAGGCGAAGGTGTTGCCCCCCTTGCCCAGCATCAGCCGCCCTTGCGGGGTGGAGCGGTAGTAATGGACAAAGGTGCGGCCATCCACCACGCTGCGGCCGTGCTCAAGCTGCTGGGCAGCCAGTGCATCCGGTGCGGGATCGGTTATCACCATATCGGAGGAGACCAGCACGATACTGCGGCGAAACTCGCGAAAGTGCTGCACCATGGCGCTGTTGAGGGCCAGCACCACCTTGCTGGCACGCACCTCACCCTGCGGTGTCTGTACCCGTGCAGGCTGACCCGCCTCAAGGCGCTGCATGGGGGAGTGCTCATAGACCTCGACCCCCAGCTCCCGCGCCACCCGCAGCAGGCCACGCACCAGCAGTGCCGGTTGCACCGAGCCCGCGTGGGGGCTGTAGAGCCCCTCCAGATGAACGTGGGAGCCGCTCTGGCTCGCCAGTTCACCCTCTTCAATCGCCTGCCACTGGTTAAGACCGGCTCGCTTGAGTTCCTGCAATACCGGCTCCATCAGGCCGCGCTGGGCCTCGCTGGTAGCGGTGTAGCAGGTGCCCTCGACCCTCAGCTCAGCCTCTATGTTGTGCGTTTCGCAGAAGCGGGCGATCTCGTGCACCGCCTGCTCGGATCTTTGTACCAGCCAGGCGGCCTGCTGCTCGCCAAAGAGGCGCTTTAACGTCAGATATTTGGCCGACCAGGTGAGCAGGCAGCCGCCGTTGCGCCCGGAGGCGCCGCTGCCGCACAGGTCTTTTTCCAGCACTATGACGTGCAGGTGGGGCTCGGCCTGTTTAAGGGCGATGGCGCTCCACAGCCCGGTAAAGCCGCCACCGACGATGCAGACATCGGCCTCGTGGTGGCCGTGAAGTAGCTTGGGAGGCGCGGGCTGTTCGGCGGCGAGCGCTTCGGCCAGCCAGAAGGGGAGAGTGGACATGATGACTCCTCGATAAGGTTATTGGTGGCGCCAGCGCTGGGTACGATCCAGCAGGGCGCGGCTCAAAAAGAGCTGGAGCAGCTTGACGGTGGCGGCGGCCAGCAGGATCAGGGTGGCCATGGCGGCGGCCGCGGCGGTATCGCCGGAATCCTCCATATTGAGCACGGCGATGGAGGCGAGCACGCTATCGCTCGAATAGAGGAAGATCACCGCCGAGGTGGTGGTCATGGCGTTGACGAACAGGTAAATGAAGATCTCCAGCAGTGCGGGCAGGGAGGCGGGCAGGGTGACTCGCCAGAACGCCTTCCAGAGCGGAATGCGCAATGAGATTGCCACCAGCTCCAGCTCCTTGGGCAGCTGCTTGAGGCTGGTCAGCGCCGTCATATGGCCCACCGTGTAGTAGTGGATGACGCAGGAGAGCACCATCAGCGGCAGAGTGCCATAGAGGCTGCCAAAGAGCGGATTGCCGTTGAAAAAGAAGATGTAACCCAGCCCCAGCACCATGCCGGGTACCGCCAGCGACAGCATGGCGAGCAGATGCAGCAGCTGGCGCAGCGGCGCGAAGTGGCGCCCCTTCTCCTGTGCCCAGGCCAGCACCATCACCAGCACGGTGCCGATCAGCGCGGTATAGAGGCCCAGCTGCAAGGTGTTGGTAAAGGGCTGCCAGCCGTAGACACTGTTGCTGTCAAAGGCGTAGTGATCCAGCGTCAGCCCGAGATTGTAGGGCCAGAACTGTACCAGGGAGCCGTAAACGGCCATCCCCACCAGCGCCAGAAACAGCAGGGCCCAGAGCGTGCACCAGCCGAGCGCCAGCAGATCACGCAGCCGATGGGGTTTGGGCTGATAGGGTACCGCCTTGGTGCTGCTCTGCTCCTGCATCTTGCTGCGTACCCTGTGTTCCAGCGCAAAGCTCAAGAGCGCCGGCAGCAGCAGGGTGACGCTGGCCACTGCGCCCAGCGAGAAGTTCTGCATCCCGATCACCTGCCGGTAGATATCGGTAGCCAGCACGCTGTACTGGCCGCCAATCACCTTGGCTACCCCGAAGTCGCAGATGGTGAGGGTGAAGACCGCGATGGCTGCGCTGAGCAGGCCATAACGGGCGGTAGGCAGGGTGACTGTGACAAAGGTGCGCCAGCCGCTGCTGCCCAGCACCCGGGAGGCTTCATAGAGGCGGGCATCGCTCTGGCCCAGCGCCGTGATAAGGATCATCAGGGCGTGGGGGAAGCACCAGAAGCCCAGACCAATGACGATGCCGATGGGGCCGTAGATGCTCTCGCCGCCGAGCAGCCCCTTGGCGATCCCCTGATTGCCAAACCAGTAGACCAGACTGATGGCGGGCAACAGGGAGGGCATCAGAAGCGGGATCAAACCGATGAGGCGAAACAGGGGCTTGCCCGGAATGCAGGTGCGGGTGAGGGCATAGGCGTAGCCAAAGGCGATGGTCACCACCAGCGCGGTGATCAGCACCCCGAGCCAGAGGGTGTTGCCGATGGTGCGCCCCAGATGAGGGGAGTCGAAGTAGGCGCTGAAGTTGGCAAGGCCCACCCAGAGGCCGTTCTCATCCTGCAGACTTTTTTGCAGCATGGTGAGCAGTGGCAGCAGCAGACCGCCGGTGAGCAGGGCGATGCCGAGCACCAGCAGGATCAGTTGCAGCAGCTGATCCCGGCTCCAGCCGCGACAGAGCCGCTGCCAGCGAGAGACTTGGCGGGCTGTCGCTGGCGGCAACAGGGAGGAGGTCGCGAAGGGGGCTGTCATGGGCGATCTCCTTCAAACAGCTGCATCGCTCCGGCGGGCCAGTGCAGCGAGCAGCGCATGCCGCTGCGCCAGCCACCCTGTTCGTGGCGGGGCAGCTCGTGGGTCGGGCGCTCCACCAGGATCTGCTGCGGGCCCAGATAGGTGTCGGCGGTGCAGATAAGACGCTGGGCGGCGCCGAGAAACTCCACCTGATCGATGGTTGCTTCAACGCCATGTTGGCCAAGATACGGCTCGCTCGGCGCACTCAGGGTGATTGCCTCGGGGCGGATCGCCACCTGCAATTTGCTGCCGGCAGCGGCCCGGTTGGCAAGTGTCAGCGGTTGTTCGTTGAGGCGTACCTGAGTGGGGCTCAGCACCAGGGTGTCGAGGAAGTTCATGGTGCCGACGAAGCTTGCCACAAAGCGGCTGGCAGGCTGGTGGTAGATCTCCTGCGGGGTGCCTACCTGCACGATGCGGCCACCCTCCATCACCACGATGCGATCGGCCATGGTCAGCGCCTCTTCCTGATCGTGGGTCACCATGATGGTGGTAATGCCAAGGCGCTGCTGCAGGGCGCGGATCTCGCTGCGAAGGTGGGTGCGCACCAGTGCATCCAGCGCGCTGAGCGGTTCGTCCAGCAGCAACAGACCGGGGGAGAGGGCGAGCGCCCGGGCCAGCGCCACCCGCTGCTGCTGGCCGCCGGAGATCTGGCTCGGGTATTTGTGGGACTGGGCAGTGAGATCCACCAGCCCCAGCCAGTGGTCCACCCGCTCCTTGATGAGATCCCGCGCCAGCCCCTGATTTTCAAGGCCGAAGGCGATGTTCTGGGCCACCGTCAAGTTGGGGAAGAGGGCATAGGACTGAAACACAATGCCAAAGTCGCGCTCCTGGGGCGGCAGGCGGGAGATATTGCGCCCCCCTTGCCAGATCTCGCCGCTGTCCGGCAGATCCAGCCCGGCGATGGCTCTGAGCAAGGTGGTCTTGCCGCAGCCGGAGGGGCCGAGAAAGCAGATAAACTCCCCCGGCTCAATGGTCAGAGAGATCCCCTTGAGGGCCTGAAAAGCACCGAACTGCTTGTTGAGATGTTGAATGTCCAGATAGGGCTGGGTCATGGTTCGACTCGCTACTGATTTGGTATATACCAGTTTGCGGGTGAAGTGTGACGGTCAGGTGATCGGGGGATGACAGCTTGATGACAGTCAGATGACGGCGGTACGCCAGCAAGTGGCTTGGCACCGTGCGGATGGGTGAGGCGTCGCTAATTGAAGGCAATACAAACTCGGGAAGTTAAAAAGGCCAACACTTGTTGGCCTTCGACTGGCAGTTTATTGGCGGTGGTGTGTCTGGCGTGAACAAACCGCCGCCCTTCACGCTTACTGTTTGGCTTCGGTCTTGCCGTCGAAGCTGGCGCTCCACTGGGCCAGGATGGCGTTACGCTCGCGGGCTGCCCAGCTAAAGTCGTTGTCGATCATCTGGCCTTTGATATCCGCCGGATAGCCCGCTCTCGGTTGGGCTACATCGGGGATGGCGACCACGGCGAACGACTTGTTATAGAGGGCGTTGGCCTGTTCGGTGGCGGCAAAGTCGAGCAGCTGTTTGGCGGCTTCCAGCTTGGGAGTGCCCTTGATGATGGCGGCGGCTTCCATATCCCAGCCCGAACCCTCTTTCGGGAACACCACCTCGATGGGGGCACCCTTGGCCTTGAGGCTGGTAGCCGGGAAGTCGAAGGAGATACCGATCACCGTTTCACCGCTGGCGGCCAGCTTGCAGGGGGCGGAGCCCGAGTGGGTGTAACGGTCGATGTTCTGGTGCAGGCCATTCATGAATTGCCAGCCCTGCTGTTCGCCCATGGTCTGCAGCCAGCCAGCAACGCTCAGGTAACCGGTGCCGGAGGAGCTGGGGTTGGGCATGATTACCTTGCCCTTGTAGATGGGCTTGGTGAGGTCGGCCCAGCTGGTGGGGGCCGGGATCCCCTGTTTTTCCGCCTCTACCTTGTTGAAGCAGATGGCGCTGAAGAAGGCGTCCAGACCGATCCAGTGCGGCTCGGCCTTGCTGTCGCGAAAGCGGCTGTCGAGCTTATCCAGTCCTTTCGGTGCATAGGCATTGAGCATCTGCTGCTGATCGAGCTGCATCAGGCTGGTGGCGGCCAGTCCCCACACCACATCCGCCTTGGGCTGCGCTTTTTCTGCCAGCAAGCGGGCGGTGACCACGCCGGTGGAGTCACGCACCCACTTGATGTTGATGTCCGGATGCTGGCGCTCGAACGCGGTTTTCAGCTCGTTGAGCTGCTCCGGTTCGAAGGCGGTGTAGACGGTGAGATCGGTCGCGGCCAGTGCCGGGGCGGTCATGGCAGCCAGCACGGCGGCGGCCAGCAGATGGGTTCCCTGTTTCATCCTCTTCTCCAGTTAAATTGGTTTGGTATAAACCAGATTGGTCGAGAGAGAGGCTAGGGGATCTTTATGACGTGACCGTGACAGCCCCGTGACGTTTTGCCGTTCCTGATTTATCCGTGACTAATCCTGGGTATCCACTTCGATCTCCAGGCTGTCGTGGCGCCAGTACTCCAGATCGAAGTCGAGCACCCGGCCGTGCTGATCGAAGTTGAGTCGCTCGAGACGCAGGGCGGGCAGACCGGCGGTGGCCCCCAGCGCCTTGGCCACCTCATCCGGCAGGGCGGTGGGAAAAAAGCGCACCTGCATGCGGGCGTAGTGGAGATCGTAATGGGCCTGGTAGATCTCGGTCAGACTGCCGTTGAGATCCAGCTCCAGCAGGCCGGGCACCCGCTCTGGCAGGCAGTGGTTCTCGCAGTAGCAGATGGCGCGTCCGTTGGCGTAGCGCAGCCGCTTGAGCAGAAACAGGCTGTCGAACGGCTTGAGCTGCAGTTGCGCCATCAACGCGGGCGGTACCGCCTGGCGGCTTTTATCCAGCAGTTCGGTGTGCGGTTCTCCCCCTTGCTCCCGCACTATCTGGTGAAAGTTGGAGGTGCGTCTGGGGTTCAAGCGAAAGCGCGGCGGAGTGACGAACCAGCCGCGGCGATCCTCCCGATAGATAAGGCCGTTGGCCTCCAGCTGCACCAGTGCCTCGCGAATGGTAACCCGGGTGGTGCCATAGAGTTCCCCCAGCAGCCGCTCGGAGGGGAGCTTGTCGTTGGGGGCCAGCCCCCCCGCCAGGATCTGGTTGGCGAGGGCATCCTTGATCTGCAGATATTGCGGTTTGCTCATGAAAATCCCTGGTTTTGCAATAAGTTGTGCAATGGGCTGGGCACAGGGCTGGTCATCTGCCCGGTGGTTAAACGGCGACATCAACATGCGTTGGTAGATACCAGCATCGCCCCTGTTGTTCAGGCCTCCTAGATTATCGCGATCCCGGCGCTGAAAATGAATTTTTTGTTGCACGTAGCGCCACCCCTTTGACCTTGGCGGGGCAGTTACCCACAATGCGCTTATTCTGGTATATACCAATAGGAGCGAAATCATGACCCATATTCCTGCGGCCTCCGCCGCCGTCGATTACCTGCTGCTGACCCCGGGCCCCCTCTCGACCACTGCCACGGTGCGCGCCGCCATGCTGCAAGACAGCTGCACCTGGGATGCGGACTACAACCAGGGCGTGGTGGAGCCCATCCGCCGCGAGCTGGTGCGCCTCGCCACCGGCCCTGAATATGAGAGCGACTACAGCGCCGTGCTGCTGCAAGGGAGTGGCAGCTATGTGGTGGAGAGCGTGCTGGGCTCGGCGATAGGCGTCGATGAGTGTCTGCTGATCATCAACAACGGCGCCTACGGTGCCCGCATGGGGGAGATGGCCCGCTGCCTTGGCCTGCGCCACCACGAGCTGGACTGCGGCGAGACCACCCGCCCGGAGCCCGCCGCCATCGAGGCGATGCTGGCGCGCCACCCCGAGATCACCCATCTGGCCATGGTGCACTGCGAGACCACCACCGGCATGCTCAATCCGCTCGATGAGGTAGCTGCGCTCTGCCAGCGTCGTGGCATTCGCCTGATCGTCGATGCCATGAGTAGCTTTGGCGGCATCCCCATCGACATGGGGCGACTTGGCATCGAGTTTCTCATTAGCTCGGCCAACAAGTGCATTCAGGGGGTGCCGGGCTTTGGCTTCGTCATCGCTCGCCGCGTGGCGCTCACGGCCTGTGCCGGTCGTGCTCGCTCGGTCTCCCTTGACCTGCATGCCCAGTGGCAGACCATGGAGCAGCAGGGGGGCAAGTGGCGCTTTACCTCGCCCACTCATACCGTGCTCGCCTTTGCCCAGGCCCTGCGCGAGCTGGACGAAGAGGGGGGCATTGAAGCCCGTCATCAGCGTTACAGTGAAAATCAGCGCACGCTGGTGGCGGGGATGGCTGCGCTTGGCTTTGCGCCGCTGCTGCCAGAACAGTGGCAATCCCCCATCATCACCGCCTTCTACTCTCCGACCCACCCTGATTACCGCTTCGCCGACTTCTACCAGCGGCTCAAGGCGCAGGGCTTTGTCATCTATCCGGGCAAGGTCTCCCAGGCCGACTGCTTCCGTATCGGCAATATCGGCGATGTGACCCCTGAGCGGGTGCGGGATCTGCTCGCCGCCATGGCCAGCGCCTGCTACTGGCAAGGGGACGCGCGATGACCAGCATGCTGGCTCAGGGTCGTGATCTGCGTGGCCGCGATTTGCATGACCATAAGCTGCACGGCAGCGGCCGCGCCGACAGCGAAGGGGATATTAACCTCGGCGAGGGGCGGGCGCGCTGGTGGGCGGGCCAGAGCGAAGATGTGCAGGCCGGATTGGCGGAGGATAGCCGCTACTTTCTCCATCAGGCCCTCTCTACCCCCTGTCTGGATCTGCTTGAGCGCGCGCAGGGGAGCTGGTTGACCAGTGTATCGGGCAAGCGTTACCTCGATTTTCACGGCAACAGCGTTCATCAGCTGGGTCACGGTCACCCCAGGGTGGTGGCCGCGGTGCAGCAGCAACTCGCCGATCTGCCGTTTGCACCCCGCCGCTACACCCATCAGGTTGCCATCGACTGCGCCCGCACCCTGGCTGAACTGGCTCCCGGCGATCTCAACCGGGTGCTGTTCGCCCCCGGCGGCAGCGAGGTGGTGGGGATTGCCCTGAAGCTCGCCCGTTTCATCACCGGCAACAGTAAGGTGGTGTCTCTCTGGGATGCCTTTCATGGCGCCTCCCTCGATGCCATCTCGGTCGGCGGCGAGGCCTGTTTTCGCGCCGGTATGGGCCCGCTGATGGCCGGAGTGGAGCGCATCCCGCCCCCCACCCGTTATCGCGGTGTCTGGTATCGCGGGGAGGGGGATGACCTGCACTACGCCGATTATCTGGAGTACGTCATCGAGAAGGAGGGAGGGATCGGCGCCTTTATCGCCGAACCTATCCGCAACACCGATGTACAGGTGCCCTCGAAGGCCTACTGGCAGCGGGTGCGGGAGATCTGCGATCGCCACAAGGTGCTGCTGATCGTCGACGAGATCCCCAATTCCCTGGGGCGCACCGGCCACTGGTTCAGCTTCGAGGAGTTTGGCATCGAGCCCGACATCATCTGTCTGGGTAAGGGGCTGGGGGGCGGGGTGGTGCCGTTTGCCGCACTGATCACTCGCGATCGTTTCAATCAGGCGGCGGCCATCTCGCTCGGTCACTACACCCACGAGAAGAGCCCCATCGGCTGCGCGGCGGCCCTCGCCACCATCACTACCATCCGCGAAGAGGGGTTGCTGGCAAAAGCGCAGGAGGATAGCCGCTTTATGGCGGCAGAGCTAGGCAAGTTGGCCGAACGTCACCCGCTGATCGGGCAGGTGCGCGGTATCGGTTTGCTCTGGGCGCTCGATCTGGTAGTCGATCACCAGAGTCGCACCCGCAACAGCCAGGCCGCCGAGCGCCTGCTCTACCGCTGTCTGGAGCTGGGGCTCAGCTTCAAGGTCTCCCTGGGCAACGTCATCCAGCTCTCGCCCCCACTCAATATTGCTCGTGCCGATCTGGTGCGCGCCATCACCATTCTCGATCGCGTCCTTGGCGAGATCGCACTTTCACCGAAACAGGAACATCACCATGACTGACTTGCAGACTGCCATCGACGCGGCCACCGACGTGGAGGCGCTGATCCTCGACTGGGCCGGTACCGTCGTCGATTTCGGCTCCTTCGCCCCCACCTCCATCTTCGTCGAGGCCTTCGCCCGCGCCTATGACTTCCCCGTGACCCTGGATGAGGCGCGCCAGCCTATGGGCCTTGGCAAGTGGGATCATATCGCCGCGCTGGGCCGTCTGCCTTCGGTGGATGCGCGCTGGCAGGCTCGCTTCGGCCACCCCATGAGCCACGCCGAGGTGGACCACATTTATCACACCTTTATGCCGCTTCAGATTGCCGCCGTGACCCGCTTCGCTGCCCCCATCCCAGGTGTGCTGCCGGTGCTGGACGCTCTGCGGGTGCAGGGGATGAAAATCGGCTCCTGCTCCGGTTATCCCCGTCCGGTGATGGAGGCGCTGGTACCTGCTGCGGCCGATCACGGCTACCGCCCGGATCACTGGGTCGCCACCGATGACCTCAAAGCCGGTGGTCGCCCCGGTCCCTGGATGGCGCTGGCCAACGTAATTGAGCTCGGAGTGAGCGCGGTGCATCGCTGCATCAAGGTGGATGACGCCGTGCCGGGTATCAGCGAAGGGTTGAACGCGGGCATGTGGACGGTGGGATTGTCGGTTTCCGGCAACGAATTTGGTGCCACCTGGGAAGAGTTTGCCGCCATGAGCGAGGCGGAGATCGCCGCTCGGCGCGCACCGGCCGAGGCCAAACTGCGGGCGGCGGGGGCGCACTACGTGATTGATACCCTTGCCGACATCGCCCCGGTTATCGCCGATATCAACCGCCGTCTGGCCGCTGGCGAGCGGCCGTAGGCCATCTGCTTGGGCTAACAAAAGCGCTTGGCTGGCTTGAGATACAACACGCCCCCATCCGGGGGCGTGTTGCATTTACAGGGGGAAGTCGTGCGCGGTCAGCGGATATCGACCCGCATCAGGGGAGAGGGGGCGTTGTCGACAAAATGGTGCCAGATATGGTCGTAGAGCGCCTTCTGGCCGGGGAAACTCACCAGCGCCTTGGCCTCGGCCAGGGAACACCAGCGATATTCGGTGTGCTCATCGTTGAGGGTCACCGCCTGATTGGGCGGGCAATAGACCACAAAGACCGGTACCACCTCCACCGTATTCAAGCTCGCCTCGTAAAACTGCTCCAGATACTGGCCATTGTAGAGTTCGGTGACCCTGATCCCCGTCTCTTCGCCAAACTCCCGAATAATGGTCTGCCAGCCGGTTTCACCCGCCTCCACCGTGCCTGCCACATGACACCAGAAGCCCCCCTTGACCCGTTTCATCACCAGCAATCTGGTTTCGCCATCGACAGTGGTGAGGGCAACGCCAGAGACGGCCTTGCAGCAAATGGGGATCATGATCTTCTCTCCGGGTTTGGGCTCTGTGATAGCCATGAACAGTGTGAAGGCGTGTTAATTGAAATACGCCTCGGCGGGCAGGCCCATGACCTCTATTTCATTCAGGCCATTTTTGGCCAGATAGTTGGCCACCAGATTGAACCCCACCCAGTAACCGGCATATTTGGGAAATGGCCGGTTATCACGGCAGTAGAAAAAGTCTAAATAGTTGAACTGCTTGCTGGATAGATGGGGCGTCATCTCTGCCAGGAGCGATTGCCAGTCATGGTGATGAGACTCCTTGAACAGCGAGGGGAGTGTGCCACCATTGAACCTCTGCTCAAAGTAGCAGGCCAGCCCTTCAAAAATCAGGTTTTCGGCCAGTGTTTCTGCTTCCACCTTATTCTTCTTTTGCACGATATGGTGGACTTCGTGGGCCAGCACGGCAGGTAATTCGGTGATGATCACCTCTTTGATGTCGGGCCGTTCCAGATCAAGCTGGAGTTCTATTCGATACATGTTGATGGCCCAGCCACCGATACCTGAGTCGGGAGCATCCCCCTCGGCAAAAGGGCTGAAGGTGACATCCAGTTGGGAGAGATCGAACAAGGCATTCAATTTGTGCGCCGTCTCGGCAAAAACGTGCCTAATGGTGTCATCGAGCCCATCGAATTTGCCCGAGTCGTTTAACAGGGTGAGTTGCATCCAGACATCCTTGTCTATTGAAAAAGAGTGCTGAGCCACTTGCGTGGTCGCGGCGCCATATCACCACGATTACCCTCCTTTAATCAAGGGGTTACCCGCCCATTATGCTTGCCGTCTGGATCGCCTCGATCAGCGCGGCCCGATTGATGCGAGGGCGCTCGCCATCGAGCAGTTGCTGCCACAGCGCAATGGCCTGACTGTAGCGACCATGCAGGAAGTGATCGGAGGCCAGCAGCATCAGGGCGCTCACTTCCCCCGCGTCCTGCTTGAGGGCACTCTCCAGCAGGCGGGTTGCCTCGGGAGTCAGCTGCTGGCCCGCCTGATAGTAGAGCACGGTGGCTTGCGCGGCTTGAGTCGCCGCGCTGGCGCCCCCCTCCAGCAGAGCGAGACGCTGGTAGGCGAGCAGGGCGTTGTCATATTCGCCCCGATAGAGATAGAGCTGGCCGAGCGCCGCCCAGCTGTCGAGATCGGCGGGGTTGGTTTGCAGGCGCTGGTGCAGGGCGCCCAGCTCCTTGTCCTGCAGATCCCGCGGGCTCAATCCCGCCAGCGGATCGGTGCGCGACTGATAAGCCTGCCACGCCTGATAGCGGCCGGTGCCGGCATAAATGCCCGCCATCAGCGCCAGCAACAGGGCCCCAAGCAGTATCCATGACCGCAGCCAGGGCAGCGGACGGGCGGTGCGATCCTTGGCCAGCCGCTCGCGCAGGGCCTGCTCGGCGGTTGGGGTGGTGTTGGCGAGGCGGGCCAGCTCCAGCTCCCGGTAGAGGCGGCTGTGGGGTGCAAGCCCCGCCTGCTGCTCGGCCATGATCAGCCGGTTCAGCTCGGCCCTGGGGTCGTGGGCGAGCATCCCCTCGGCTCTGTCGCCAATAAGCGGTACCCGCGCCGGTTGCTGGCGATGCAGGCTTCTGCGCAGGCGATGGAGCGCCAGCAACAGCAAGAGGGCGGGGCCGCCCCACAGCAGCGCCGTGCTGCGCTTGAAGGGGGGATCGTAGCGGACGAAATCGCCGAAGCGCTCCGTCATGCGGGCGATCACCTGCTCATCAGACTGCCCCTCGTCCACCCAGCGGTAGACCTCGAGCCGCAGATCCCGGGCGATGGGGGAGTTGGATTCCACCAGATTCTGGTTCTGGCACTGGGGGCAGCGCAGGGCGCGGGCCAGCTCTTGCGCCCGATTTTGCAGCTCGGGGTGGCGAAACTGATAGGTATCGACCCCGCTGGCAAGGGCCCCGAAGCTCAAGGCCAGCAAGAGCGGCGCGATCAGGGCGTGGCCGAGGCGGCTCATGGCTTGCTCTCCTGCACTTGTCTCTTTACTTCTCTCTCCACTGCTCTTTCCACTTCGGGCTGGCTGGCGCTGTTGCTGCGGGCCTTTGCAAGCAGGGGGGCAAACTGGCGTTGCCAGATCTCGCGGGTGAGCAGGCCGGTATGGCGGGTCAGCAGGGTGCCGTCGCCGGCAAAGAGATAGGTCTCCGGCGTGCCGTAGACGCCGAGCTCAAGGGCCAGTCGGCCGTCGGGGTCGGCCAGCACGGTGCGGTAGGGGTTGCCCGCCTCGGTGAGCCAGGCGCGGGCGGCGTCCCCCTTGTCCCGGTAGTTGAGGCCATAGAGGGGCACGGCGCTGGCCAGCTCACCCAGCAGCGGATGCTCGGCGCGGCAGTTGGGGCACCAGCTGGCCCAGACGTTGAGCACGAAGGGCTCCCTCTTGAGCGCCGCGGTGTGGATGGGGGCGCCGCCAAGCAGATCATCACTCTGCCAGGCAGGCAGAGTGCGGCCGGCGATGGCCTCATCCTGGCTGTAGGGGTTGTTGCCAAGGCCGAGCCAGAGCAGGGCACCGAGCCCCAGGGTGAGCACGAGTGGCACGAACAGGCGCAAACGAGCGTTCATAAGGACTCCTGTTCAAGCCGAGGGTAGGGGGCGGTAGTTGGCGCAGGATGGCTAGCCAGCAGCGGCCGGCGGGCGAGCAGGCGCAGGGTGCCACCCGCCATCATCAACAGGCCGCCGAGCCAGATCCAGCGTACCAGCGGCTTGTAGTGCAGTCGCATGGCATAGGCGCCGGGTCCCATCTTCTCGCCAAGCACCACGTAGAGATCGCCGAGCATTCCCCATTTGATCCCGGGCTCGTTCATGTTCATGGTGCGCACGCTGTAGTGACGCCGCTCCGGCGTCAGCCGCGCCTCCTCTTTACCGTCCTTGTGCACGCTAAGCGTGATGCGCTCGGCGGTGTAGTTGGGGCCGATGATGGGCTCGCTCCCCTCATAGCGAAACTCGAAGGCGCCGAGCCGATAGGGCTGGCCTGCGGCGAGTACCGCGCCCCCCTCCTGACTGTGGTGACTCACCTGAGCGATGCCGAGGGCGCACACCGCCACCCCGAGGTGGGCCAGCAGGCTGCCGAACCGATTGAGGGTGAGCTCACGCCGCGACGTCAGTTGCAAGAGCGGGAGCAACAGGCTGGCCATCAGCCAGAGGCTCACCATATTGGCGAGGATACCGCTCCAGCTAGCGGAAAACGATCCCTGTTCCAGATAGGCAAGGCTAAGCAGCCCGCCACCAAGCAGGCCAAACAGTGGCGGCAACAAAGTGTTGAGTCGGGAACCTGCGGCAAGCAGCTGCCAGCGCAGGCGCGGCAGTTGGGTCATCAGCACCATCAGGCAAAGGGCCAGCGGCACGAAGATGGTATTGAAATAGGGGGCGCCCACCGAGAGCGAGCCCAAATGGAGCGACTGGAACACCATGGGGTAGAAGGTGCCGAGCAACACGCTGGCGCAGGCCACGCAGAGCAGCAGGATGGTGGCGCCGAGCAGCCCCTCTTTTGACAAGAAGCCAAAGCGGGCATAGGGGGCGCGAATATCCGCCCGCAGGGCAAACAGGGTGAGGGCGCTGGTCAATAGCAAGCCGAGCAGCAACAAGAGGGTGAGGCCGCGGCTGGGGTCCACCGCAAAAGCGTGCACCGAGGTGAGCACCCCGGAGCGCACCACAAAGGTGCCGAGCAGGCTCAAGGCGAAGGTGAAGATGGAGAGCAACAGCACGGCGTGGCCGTAAGCGCCGCGCTTCTCGCAGACAATCAGGGCGTGCAGCAGGGCAGTGCCCAGCAGCCAGGGCAAGAGAGAGGCGTTTTCCACCGGATCCCAGAACCACCAGCCGCCCCAACCGAGCTCGTAATAGGCCCACCAGGAGCCCAGCACTATGCCGGCGGTGAGAAAGACCCAGGAGCCGAGCGCCCAAGGGCGACTCCAGTGGGCCACGGCGCCATCCAGTCTGCCCGAATGGAGCGCCGCCATGGCGAAGGCGAAGTTGACCGCAAAGCCGACGTAACCGAGATAGAGCAGGGGCGGATGGATGATGAGGCCGATATCCTGCAGCATGGGGTTGAGATCGCGCCCCTCCAGCGGCCCCGGGAATTGGCGGTCAAACGGGCTGGAGAAGATCAGGGTATAGAGGCCGAACAGCCCGACGATCAGCCCCATGATGGCCAGTACCCGGGCTGTGATCAGCGGATCGACCCGCTTGGAGCAAAGGGCCACCAGAGCGCCCCACAGCCCCAACGCAAAGACGAAGAACAGCATGGAGCCCTCGTGGCCGCCCCAGACCGCAGCCAGTTTGAAGCCCAGGGGCAGGGCGCTGTTGGCGTGCTGGGCCACATAGACCAGGGTAAAGTCATCGAGGCCAAAACAGCCGGCGAGCAGCAGCAGGGCGGCCAACAGCAGGAGCGCGACCAGGAGGGCCAGCGGTGTTGCGCAGCCGAGCAGCGGCCGTGAGGCGAGCCGCAGCCCCAGCCAGGGCAGCAGCCCTTGCAGCAGGGCGAGCCCGGTCGCCAGCAACAGTGAGAGATAGCCGAGCTCCGCCAGCACACAACCTCCAAATGCAATTAGAAATTAATTGAATTAATTACAAATTTCAGTCTTTCAACTCAGGCCCAGAAGGCGCTTCTGAGTAGACGTGGAACGTTTCCACAATGGTGCTTTGAGGAAACTCGCCTTTGAAATAGATCCAATGTTCGTCATCCGAAGGGACTGAGGGGGTATCAAGGCAATCATTGACTCGATAGATGGTTACGCCAGCTTTCTTTAATTCTGGGATGGACATTCGGATGACATGGCCGTTGGCAAACCTTCCATTTCCCAAGGCATAGCGTTTGGCTACTTCAAAATGCGGGGTTGTCGATATCCCTCCAGTTGGTTCACCATTCCCACCGTATTCGTGTGAGTGAATGCTATTGGTGATAGAGAGTCCGCATGTGAAATCTGAGTCTCCGCATTGAACTCTGTCATCACCAAACTCAGCGCCTTGCTCTGGATCATCCGATAGCGATTTGGGAACCATTGCATCGGTCACTGTCATATGGCAGTTGAACCCTCGATAAAGAAATTCCAACGTTGTTATCCCCATTTAGATTTCACTTGCGAATCAACGAGCCAGCGCCAGTCACCCGAGGGTGGCTGGCGCTGGTGATCATACCGTTATACGACTGTCATTTGACCGGCATAGAGCACGAAGTAGCGGAGCAGCAGGATCCCCACCAGGGTCAGGCTGCAGACCAGCACCAGATGGCCGTTTCGCACCCGCAGGGGCGCCGGGGTCAGCAGAGCCAGCAGCTGGGGCAGCAGCATGCCGATGCCCACCACCCCGAGCCAGAACACCTGAGCCCAGAAACCGCTGCCGATGGCCGCCCACATGGCAGCCTCTTTCTGGCCGCCACCGAAGTAGAGGCCGGTAAAGAAGCAGACCAGCAGCAGCACCTCCACCGCCAGCACCGGCCGCTCGAAACGATGCACAAAGCTCACCCCCTGGCTGTGATGGTTCTCCTTGAAGATTGTCACCGCCAGCAAGATGGTGGAGGCGATGCCGGAGCTGATGCCCGAGACCAGAAACAACACCGGCAACACAGGGTTGTTCAAAAGCGGATAAGTCTTGAGCGCCGAGAGCAGAAAGCCGGTGTAGGCCCCCAGCAGCACGGCGAGCAGCAACAACAGCGGGGCCAGCAGCCGCTCGATGCGGGCAAGCCAGCCAATCAGCCCATCCACAAAAGCGAACTTCTCTTGCAGCAGGTGACGACGCAAGGTCTCAATCTCGGCGCGAAACACCACCGCCAGCCAGACGAACAGCACCGCCATATAGAGCTGAAACAGCATGACCCCCATCGACATCACGGAGTCGAACTGGTAGTGGAACATCAGCTTCCAGAAGGTCCAGGGGCGGGCCAGATGGAAGATAAGGATCAGCAGCCCCAATATCACGCTCGCTGGCGCCAGAATGGCGGTCGCCTTGATGATGCCGCTCTCGCTGCCGGCCCCCTTGCGGCGCAGCAGCACCGAAAGGGTGGTGGCCCCGGCGGAGATGCCGAGCAGAAAGAGATAGATGGCGATGGGCCAGTCCCACACCAGTGAAGGGAAGTGAAATGCGTCATGCAACATGATCCATTCCTCCTTCTGTTACTGCGGTAGATGGCGATCGGACAAATTCCCACACGAGGGAAGGGAAGTGAAACGCCTCTTGCATCGTCATGACTTTATCTCCCCTTTGGGCACGCGGTACATCTTGGGCGAGGTGCCGAGCGCCTGCTTGTAGCGATAGGTGGTCTCCTTCACCAGCCGTTGGGCGATGGGGCTGTCCGGATCATCCAGATTGCCGAACACCAGCGCCTTGGTGGGGCAGGATTCCACGCACGCCGGCTCCTTGCCCGCCGCCAGGTTGGTCTTGCGGCAAAAGTCGCATTTGTCCGCCACTCGGGTGACCGGGTTGATAAAGCGCACCTGATAGGGGCAGGCGGCGAGGCAATACATGCAGCCGACGCAGAGATCCGCGTCGACATCGACGATGCCATCCTCCTTGCGAATATGGGAGGCGCCGGTCGGGCAGACGTGCACGCAGGGGGCGTTGTCACAGTGCTGGCAGGACTTGCGAAAGAAGTGGTACTCGGCATCGGGGAAGGTGCCGATGGGGCCGGAGCGGATGATCTCGAGGCGCGAGACCCCTTCCGGCACCTTGTTGACCTCCCGGCAGGCGTCCATGCAGGCGGTGCAGCCGATGCAGGCCGTCTCGTCGTGGATCATGCCATAGCGGATCCCGTCGATGGTCTGGCTGTGGGCGAGGGGGGTAGCAAGGGAACGAGTCGGCCCCGTCATCATGATAAGGGCCCCCGCGCCCATGCCCGCCATAAAGTCACGGCGAGAGCAGCTCATGATGCCTCCTTGCCGGTAGCCGGTTTGGACTGCTCCTGCCGGGCCTTGCTGGCCTCATGTTGCTTGCTGTGGCAGTCGACGCAGAGCTTGATGCGGGATTTTTCCGGGATCGCCACCATGGGCTCCTTGACCGGATGCAGCTGGTGGCAGCTGGTGCAGGTGAGCTTGGTGGCGTGCACGTCGTGGGCCCAGAGCGCCTCGCGCAGTGGTTTGGGCTCGTGGCAGCTCATGCAGACTCCGTTCTGCTCAGCGATGGGGTAGCTCTGGGTGCTCTGCTTGTTATTGAAGCTGTCGCTAAAGCGCATCACATCCTTGACCCCTTCCCTGTGCTGGGGAGAGGGCTGGCCGTGGCAGTTGGTGCAGGTGACAGGTGCCAGGTTGTTGGGATTGGTCGCCTGACCATGCTTGCCGTGCATCCCTTCGCTCTGCTCCTTGTGACAGTCGGTGCAGGCCTTGTCGGGATTGCGTAAAAATTCCACCTCATGTGCAGCTGGAACAGGGGCTGCTGTCGGCTCGGCCGCCTGACCCTGCAGGCTGGTGAACAGCATGGCTGCCATCAGCATCAGTCGTAAAAAATCCATCGTTAAATCACCCATAGGAAGCCTCCATCCGCTGCGGGCCTGGTCTGGCCGGGCCCGCAGGCGCCGTTACTGTGCCAGCCGTCCGGCCGCTTTGGCCTCGGCATCCCAAGCGGGGACCGTGGTCTTGAGGAACTGGGCCTTGTCGCTGTTGAACTGCTTCATATCCATGCCAAGGGCGGCTTGCGCTTTCTCCTTGGTGGAGATGTCGGGGATGGCGATCTCGTGGCTGATCCCCTTGCTGGCCAACAGGCGCGCCAGCTTGGTGCGGGCGTCAGCGGCTTTATCCAGCGCGCTGCCAAGTACCTTGAGGGCCACTTCGGGGGCGTGCATCTGCACCCCGTGGGAGGCGATGGCGTAGTCCCAGCGCCACTGGGCGTGACGGATGTCCTGCAGAATATCCTTCATCTCTGCCTCGGTGGCGCCGGCATCCCAGGCTGCCTTGGCTTCAAAGTGGGCGTGTACCAGCTGCTTCTCGACCTTCAGCTTGGTTTCGATCACCGCCTCTTTGCGCTGTTTGACAATCCCTTGCAGCATCTCCTTGCTCTGGGTGTGGCAGTTGCGGCAGGTCTGCTCGAAGCGATCGAAGGGGTTACCCACCTTGTGATCGGTGTAGACCTTGCCCTGCTCGTTCTGCACCTTGGGCATGTGGCAATCGACACAGGCGACGTTGTTCTGGCCGTGAATGCCGGCGCGCCAGGTTTCGTACTCGGGGTGCTGGGCTTTCAGCATGGGGGTTTTGGAGAGGGCATGGGTCCAGTCGGCAAAGCCGATTTCATCGTAATAGGCCTCCATCTGCTCCACAGTGGTGCCCTTGTCCCAGGGGAATTTGACCGCCTTGGTGGGGCCGCTGAAGTAATACTCCACGTGGCACTGGCCGCACACCTGGGACTGCTGATCAAAGCGCCCCTGCTCCTTGAACGGCTTGCCGATGGCTGTCATGGCCCGATCGGCATAGGGACGGGAGAGGTGCAGGGCCGGTTTACCCTCCTTGAACTCCTTCGAGGCGGTGTCGTGGCAGTCGGCGCAGCCGATGGTGTTGACTACTTCCGGCCCGCCCTTGGCCCACATCCCTTTGAAGTAGCCATCCTCACCCTGCTCGTCGATGACGCGGGCCACATCCGGGCCTTTGCAGCTCCAGCAGGCCATGGGCAGGGGGCCATCTTCGGCTGTTTTCGGGGCGCCGGTGCGCAGGGTTTCGCGCACATCGGTCAGGGCATAGAAGTGACCGCGCGGCTTGTTGTAATCCTTGGCGAAGGGGTAACCGCCCCACAGCACCACCATGTTGGGATCTTCCGCCAGCGCATCGGTGCGTTCCTTGCTTTCGCTGGTGGCTTGCCAGCTGGTGAACTGATCGGCGTGATCCTTGGCGAACAGCTCGCTGCGCGCCTCGATCTTGCCTTTGGGTTGCGTGTCATCGGCTGCCTGTGCCCAGCCGCTGGTGCCAAGGCTGGTAGTCAGCAGCAGGGCGGCGAGGCCCAGCTTGATCTGTCTGTTGCGTGAACTCACGATCATCACTCCCTAATCGATCTCATTGCCAGACCTGACAGTTCCATCCTGGATGTGGGCATTGGTTCGCCCCCGCCAAGCAGGAGCAGGCAGGCCGCTTCATTGTTATTAGTGAATAAAACCCATGTTTTTATGCGATTGCTCGAGTTGGATATTACCAAATGGGTAAAAAGAATGATGATTTATCAGAGGGGGGCTTGCGCTAGATCAATTACCGAGAGCACCAACAGACAGAAATGAGATCCCGGTTAAATTATTAAGAAAGTCAGAATATTGGAAGTGTAATGAGTCTCTGTGGCGGGACGGAGCGACACCTGAGGTATGCCTGTGTTATTTGGCAAGGCATGCAGGGTTATCTGTCATATCAATTATCTATTTATGGGTATAAAAATAATAAATGAATAAATATTCTTTTTTTTGAGAGGGCTGTCGGTTACAGTCTGTACGGGCCGGGCGTTCCGCCGATGGGCGAGATGGTCGGCAACATCAATGAGAGAAGCCGGCAATGCCGGCTCCTCTCAGGTCTTATCGTGATCAGATACTGTTTGGGTTGCAGCCCCAAAGGCATGGTGGTGAACCAACGAATACCCCGGCTTCGGGGTTTACACCAGCGGATATGGTCACGCTCATCTTATGCCAGAGCCTGGGCCAGCAGATGAATGGGATGCTCGCAGCGGAAGCTGGTGCTCATCTCGATCTGCCATTTGCAGGTCTCGCAATCGGTGATCACCAGATCGGGGGAGAGGCGGTTGATTTGATCAAACAGCCCCTCGCCAATGGTCTGGCTGGTCTGGTAGTTTTCGGATTTGAAGCCGTAGGTGCCGGCGATGCCGCAGCACTGGGACTCCAGTACAGTCACCTTGACCCCGGGAATGGCGCGCAGCAATTCGAGGGTGTAGATGACGCCCCCCATTTTTTCCATGTGGCAGGGGGTGTGGTAGGCGATGTGCAGATTGAGCGGCTTCATCGCCGGTTTGTTGCCCTTGTAGAACTCGTTCCACAGGAAGCGGGTCACCAGTGAGATGCGATCCCTCACCTTGTGGTTGTCCTGCTCCAGCAGGTGGGGATATTCATCGCGCAGGGTAAAGCCACAGGTGGAGGAGGTGGCCAGCAGCGGCATCTCGTTGCCCAGCAGGGAGTTCTCCATCTGCTTGATGTTGAAGGCCGCCTGCTGCTTGGCCTTGTCCATGAAGCCGTTGGCAATGAGCGGCACGCCACAGCACTTCTCCCGCTCCAGCAACTGCACGCCGATGTTCATGGCGTTGAGCACCTGCACCAGCTCCTTGCCAAGCTGAGGATGGTTGTAGTTGACATAGCAGCCGTGGAAATAGGCTATTTGGCGCTCATAACGGGCCTGCGCTTCTTTTTGCTTCTTGTACCAGCCGCGGAAGGTGCCCTGGGAGTATTTGGGCAGATCGCGGTGGGAGGAGACCCCCAGCGCCTTGTCCAGCACCAGCTTCATCGGCTTGAGGCCGGTGGTGAAGTTGACCACCGGGGCCATCAGGGTAGACATGCTGCCCATCAGATCGGTGTGAGAGAGCACGAACTCGCGGATCCCCGGTTTGAAACCGCTGTACTGATGCTTGGCCTTGGCGATGATGTCGCCGATGCGCACTCCGCTCGGGCAGGCTACTTCGCAGCGTTTGCAGTTGGTGCAGTGCTTGAGGGCGCTATCGAACAGCTCGGGGCTCTTGATGCGCAGCCGCTCGCCATCCGGGCCCGCCTGTTTCGGGCCGGGGTAGGCGGGGTTGGCCTTGGCCACCGGGCAGTAGGCGGTACAGACGGTGCATTTGATGCACTGATCGAAAGTTTGGTTGGCGTGATCCAGTAGCATGTCAGTTCTCCTCCCGTAGGGTGTGAAGGCACGGGATATGGGACAAATAAATCATTGGGCGGCGCCCAGAATATGGCCGGCGGCCTGCCAGCCGGTGGCAACGGCAACGCCGGAGCCGGAACCTTCACGAATTGGGTCGTAATGGGCCAAGACACTGCCCGCGCCGTAGAGGTTGGCGAGCGGCTTGCCGCCACGCAGCACACGCAGCTTGTCGTCGGTCTTGACTCCGAAACCCATAAAGGGGTGGTGGTCGAACAGGCGACGACCGGCCCAGGCGTCGCGCTCCTCCAGACTCAGCACATCGGCATCGAAGATGGGTTCGCGAATGCCGCGCAGACGGGACTCCAGACCGCGGCTAAAGAAGCTGCCGGAGGCGAGCACGAAGTTGTCCGCTTCAAACAGCTGATCATCGCCATTCTGGGTGTGTACGCCGACCACCCGATCCCCCTCGTAACGGGCGCCCAGCACCCGCTCGCTGGTGAGGAAAGTGCCGCCAAGGGCCATAAAGCGGCGCTTGAGCGCCTCCTGCATCCGCATCCCGATCAGCGACGGCGGCATGGTCGCCACCTCCTTGATGGTGCAGCCGGTACGTTGCTCCAGCTCCGCCAGACGCGGGCCAACCAGCCCCAGCGACAGGCAGGCTGGTAGCACGATATGGCGGCAGTCGGGCACGCCGCTCTCCTGCACCATTCGACTGATCTCGCTGGCCAAATCGGCCACCAGATGGTGCTTGTCACACAGGCGCGCGATGTCGGCAGAGCGAAACTCATGGGGATTGCGGCTGAATTCGGCCAGCTGGGGCAGGCGGATCTCGCCAGTCAGAATGCGGCAGTGGGCGAAGCGCGGATGGGTCGCCAGATTGGCCGCCGCCAGTGCCGGATGAAAGTCGCGAAAGCCTTCGAGAGTGGCCAGCAGCAGTACATCCGGGATCGGCGCATCGGTGACGCAGGCACAGGTATCGGGGGAGAGCCAGGTGCGCTTGAGGGTACCGATGGGAGTCAGGCGCTGGTGATTGGTGTCGTGGCGAACCAGCGGCAATCCCTGCTCGGCGCAGTGGCGCTGCAGATCGGCCAGACTCGCTTCGATATTTTGCATCCCCACCTTGCTGTAGGGGTGATCCGGATGGGCTGCCATAAAGGCAGGCAGCGCAGCGCGGGGATCCCCCTCGCTTTCGAGCAGATCGACCGAGCCGGAGGAGAAGTGCAGGGCACTCTGGCCGGAGGCCATCAGCAGGGTCTTCTGGCCCGCCTCCACCAGCCGCAGGGCAGCCGAGAGTCCCGCCATGCCACCGCCGATAACGATATTGTCAAACTTCATGACGGCTCTCCTTGTGAGTGGTCTCGCTGGTTGGGTCGCGTGGGGTATCGGCGACCAGCTGTGGCGCCGTCCATTCCCCCAGGCCAAACAGCCCTTCGTAGATCCAGTAGGTGAATTCGGCCTCGCGCAAGGCATCGCCCCACAGGACGGGGCGGGTTCCCTTGTAACGCTCCTCGAGGAACTGGCGCAGCATGACGCAGGCCTGGCGACCGTCGGCCTTGCCATACTCCTGCATCAGTCCGGCGGCGCGGTAGGCGCAGAGCTCCCCCTGACAGGGGCCCATGCCCAGACGGGTGCGGCGGCGCAGATCGATGAGGTTGTCCACATCGAGCTCGCGCAGGGCGTATTCGATTTCGCCCGCGGTGACCATTTCGCACTCGCAGATAAGGGCGTTGGCCTTGGGATTGTCACGGAAGAAGGCGATGACCCGCTCGCCGTGGCGGTATTGGGCGGAGCCTTCGACCGGCACCGAGAGACCGGGGGCGGAGACCTTCTCCGGATCCCGCGAGCCGGGCAGGCTCAGTTCGGCGGTCTGGCAGGGTTTGCTGTTACCGAGTTTCTTGGCCAGCAGATCGGTGGCCCACTCCGCCATCAGGCGGTAGGTCATCAGCTTGCCGCCGGTGATGGTGTTGAACCCCTTGAGACCATCGCGCTCGGCGTGATCCAGCAGCACGATACCGCGACTGATGTTGCGGCCGGTGTCGTCACCGTCCACCGCTACCAGCGGGCGCACCCCGGCGTAGGCGCGCAGCAGGCGGGTGCGGGCCATGATGGGAGCAAGCTTGATACCTTCGCGCAGCAACACTTCGACCTCTTCGGGTTCGACGGTGAGCTGGTCAATCTTGTTGTAATCGATGCGACTGGAGGTGGTGCCGATGAGGGAGATGGTGTCGCCCGGCACCAGAATGTCCGCATCCGCCGGTTTGCGGGCGCGGTTGAGCACCAACTGGTTGATGCGGTAATCCATGATGAGCAGGGAGCCCTTGGCCGGGAACATGCGGATGCCGAGATCGGCATATTCGCAAATTTGCTGGCCCCAGATGCCAGCGGCGTTGATCACCTCCTGACACTCCACCTCGAACGCTTCGCCGGTGCGGGTGTTGATGGCCTTGACCCCGTGCACCCGATCTTGCGTGCGCAAGAGTCCCAGTACCTTGCTGTGGGTGAAAATGCGGGCGCCATGCTCTTTGGCGTCCAGCACGTTGGCTGCGGCGAGGCGGAACGGGTCGACCGTACCGTCCGGTACATGGATGGCGCCGATCATCGCCGGGTTGGCGTTGGGCTCCATGCGCAGGGCTTCACCGGGATCGAGCTGGCGGGTTTCGATACCGGCCAGGGCGCAGGCATCCATAAAGGTGGTTTGGAAATTGATGTCATCTTCCGGCAGGGTGAGGAAGAGGCCGCCCGTGTCCTCGACACAGTGGCTGGCAATCCGCTTGAGGATGCGGTTTTCCTGGATGCATTCGCGGGCGGACTCCTGATCCGTCACCGCGTAGCGGGCACCGGAGTGGAGCAGGCCGTGGTTGCGGCCGGTGGTGCCGGCGGCGATATCATCGCGCTCGAGCAGGATGCAGTCGATGCCGCGCAGTGCGCAATCGCGCATGATACCGGCCCCTGTGGCACCGCCGCCTATGATGACGACTTGTGTAGTTATTCTTTTCATTGTTGCCCGTCTCATCTCTTCCAGATGAGGCCAGTGTGGCCTACTTCTGAGTGGAAATGTTTGATATGGGCCAAATTTGCGCTCGCAAACGCTCATTTGCTCGCGCGTTAATGAGCATTATGTGACATTTGTCACGCTTGTTATCGCATCGGTTTGTGGGCTGCTGGCGAATAACAGACACAAAAAAGGGGCATCGGATGCCCCTTGTCACTGTTTGACGAGTCTGGTGGGTGTGTTAGGGGTCAGCCGCAGCACTTCTTGTGTTTTTTTCCGCTGCCACAGGGGCAGGGATCGTTGCGCCCCGCCTTGAGGGGCGCCGGATCCTGCTCTCCCTCGGTGTAGACCCAGCGGCCCTGATAACGCACGAAGCGGGAGCGCTCATGGAGGCAGTGGCGCTCATCCCCCTCCAGAAACCAGGCTTTGAACTCCACCATCCCGGTTTCATCCTCCGAGCCGCCCTGGCTGGCGATGATCTCTAGACCATCCCAGCGGGTGTCGATGCGTGAAAGCTCTTCGGCGGTGAGGCTGCCAAGGTGGGCCGGGTGCCAGCTATAGACCAGATACTCCCCCAGACCAAGCACAAAAGCACTGTAGCGCGAGCGCATCAGCTGCTCCGGGGTGTCAGCCACCGCGCCACTGTGACGTAAGCCACAGCACAATTCGAGAGAAAGGGTTGAGCCGCAAGGACAAAGATTCATGATTTTCACGTTCTGGCCGATTTGTTTAAGGGAATTGTAACGAAAGCTGGGCTCGCCCTGCCAGCACCTATACTGATGGGTAAGCAAGGAATTCCAATAAAAACAGCTGCAAGGATGTGAAAGATGACGCTAAAACAGAAAATCCTGTTATTGGGTGCAGTACCCGTGCTGCTGATGGCCCTGGTGGTCAATCTCAGTAACTACATGGTCTCCAAGAGCGACCTGGAGTCTGAGCTGGTGGTGGCGAGGGAGAATGCCATCAAGGAGCGTAAAGCGCTGCTCAGCAGTTACATCATGATGGCCAAAACCGCCGTCGATGCCGTTTATGCACAGCCGGATTCTCCGGAAAATCGTCAGAAGGTCAAAGAGCTGCTCAGGCCGTTGCGTTACGGCAGCGATGGCTATTTCTTTGTCTATGACTTTGAGGGCAACACTATATTGCTGCCTACCCGTGCCGAGCTGGAGGGAAAAAATCGCTGGAACGACAAGGATGCCAAGGGCAAGTTGCTGATCCAGGACATTATCAAGGTGGCCCGTCAGGGGGATGGCTTTGCCGAGTACTGGACGGCCAAACCTTCCATTGGTCGTGATGCTCCCAAGCTCGCCTACAACATTGCGCTCGACAAATACCAGTGGGTTATCGGTACCGGTTTCTATATCGATGACATCGACAACGAGCTGGCGGCCCTGCGCGCCGAGCGTGAAAGCAATATGCACGAGTCGCTGCAGAGCAGTGTGCTGGTGATCTTGCTGATCCTGGGTGTCACCCTGGCGGCGACCGTGATCGTGGGGAATCGGGTTACCAAGCCGCTGGCTGATGCCGTGCTGGCATTGAACGATATTGCCAATGGTGACGGGGACCTCACCCAGCGCCTCAAGGTGCAGAGCGACGATGAAATTGGCCAGCTGGCCAGCGCCTTCAACCGCTTTGTCGAGCGGATCCAGTCGGTGGTGAGTCAGGTTGGCGAGACCAGTAACCATCTCTTCACCGCTGTTGACAAGCTGCACCATCTGAGCGAGCACTATGACCAGCAGATGCATGGCCATAGCCGGGAAACCGATCAGGTGGTGACTGCGGTGACCGAGATGAGCTCCACTGCCCAGGAGGTGGCGGCCAGTGCTTCCAATGCCGCGACAGCAACCAGTGATGCCGCCCGTGAGTCCGACGCAGCTCGTGGTGTGGTCAGTACGGCTATCAACAGCATCAACCGACTGGTGGGGGAGGTGCATACTGCTGCTGGCGTCATCGCACAGTTGGCCCAAGAGACCGCCAAGATTGGCTCGGTGGTGGAGGTCATTCGCGGCATTGCCGAGCAGACCAACCTGTTGGCGCTGAATGCCGCTATCGAGGCGGCCCGTGCCGGTGAGCAGGGTCGCGGCTTTGCGGTGGTGGCGGATGAAGTGCGTTCGCTGGCCGGTCGTACCCAACAGAGCACCAAAGAGATCAATGAGATGCTCCAGCGCTTGCAAGGGGGGGTGAAGCAGGCGGTGGATGTGATGCAGGCGAGCGAGGATCGCAGTCAGGAGACGGTGCAGGAGGCAAGCCATATTGCCAGCTCCCTCGACAGCATGGTGATGGCGGTCAGTACCATCAACGATATGAATATCCAGATCGCTACCGCCGCCGAAGAGCAGCATGCGGTGTCGGAGGAGATCAACAAGAACCTGGTAGCGATCCAGCAGATCGTCAGCGAGCTGACCGACGCAGCCATGGAGTCCAACAGCACCACCCGCGATCTGGCCAATACCGGTGACAAATTGCGCAAACTGGTCTCCCAGTTCCGTTATTGAGCCCGACCATCTCGGTGATATTCACTCAACAATGCGGTCTGAACCCCGGTTCAGACCGCGCTTTATTTGGGGATCGAGCAATAATGTGTGAAAATCGGTGGCCCCAGTTTCAGCCCTTAATCCATACCCTATGAATGAGATCGTGAAAGGCAGTATCGATTTGATCCGTCAGCTCAACTATGGCCTGGTCTATGCCAGTCTGGAGGAGCACAAGGAGCTGTCGCGCACCGATCTCTCCCGCCTGACCGGCCTCTCGCCTGCCAGCATCACCAAGATCACCCGGGAACTGCTCGATGGTGGTCTGGTGGTGACCTGTGGCGAAAGTTCGGTGGGGCGCGGTCGTCGTCAGACCCTGCTGCGCATCAACGAGCGCCGCTTCCAGTTTCTCTCCATGCGTCTTGGTCGTGGTTACGTGGATATGGCGCTGTTCGACTTTTCAGGCCGCTCCCTGGCCCGCCATCGCCATCTCTTTACCGAGCTTGAGCGTAACGACCTGCTGGGCAGCTTAGTACATGCGATCCAGGGGTTCTTGCCGAGAAAGTCCCTCAATCTGGCCTGTATCGCTCTCTGTCTACCCGGACAGGTAGAGCGTCACTCCGGTATGGTCAAACATTTCCCCTTCTATGATCTGCGCAACTGGCCGCTTGGGCCGACCTTGCAGGAGGTGTTCTCGGTACCTGTGCTGGTGAGTGGTGATGTGCGCACCTGGATCCAGGCAGAGCGGGAGTGGGGGGCCGCCAAAAATTGCGCCGATGCGGTGCTGGTGTTTGTCCACAACGACATCGGGGTTGGCATGGTGGTCAATGGCCAGCTCATCGAGAGCGAGAATGCGCTGCTCGGGGATCTCAGCCACCTGCAGCTCGAGCCCTATGGCCAGCGCTGCTACTGTGGCGGCTTTGGTTGTGCCTGCACCCTAGTGACCAATCAGGCGCTGGAGGCGCAATACCGGGATCTGCGCGAACGGATGCAGGAGCACGACTTGCCCGAGAGCGTCACCATCCGCGAGCTGTGCGAGCTGGCGCTGGCGGGCAACGGCCTCTGTCAGGATATTCTCCATCAAGCGGCGGGTCGCCTCTCCAAGGTACTCTCCAATCTCATCTGCCTGCTCAATCCGGGCAAGCTGCTGCTCGGGGGCGAGATCACCCGTGCCGATCGGCTGCTGTTCCCCATGCTGCACCAGTCGCTGGCCAGCCAGTTGCCCGCCGAATATCTGGTGCGGCTGCAGATTGAATCGACCCACTTCTACGAAGATCCCACCAAGCCCACTTCGGTGCAGGTGCACAAGGCACTGCGCGATGGCAGCCTGTTGCTGGAGCTGCTGCGCAGCTGTCAGGAGTCGTAAGACAAGAGGAGTTGGCTCTGCGTCTGGCGAAAGGGGCAGGGATTGCTGTTCCGCCAGCGCGTAACTCGGTACAATCTTGCGCTTTTCCGGCAGCCCCCTGTTATCGCGCCCTGTGGCGCCATGACATGTTGGCACCGCTGCCGTTCCTGTTTTGACTCCAGTTGTGAACCTAGATGAAGCCTGTTCCTGATCACGCCGTCAACCGCCTGCGGGCCTGGCGCAAGAGTATCTCTACCCGACCGTTTCTTGCCCGTGGCGGCACCTTGGCCCGCTGTCCGGCCTGTCAGCTGCGCGAGGATTGGTGTGCCTGCGAGTGGCGCCCCGAGCTCAAAGCGGAGGCGGGCTTTTGCCTGCTGATGTATGACAGCGAGCCGATGAAGCCCTCCAACACCGGTCGCCTCATCGCCGATGTGTTGCCGGATACCACCTGGGCGTTTCTCTGGTCGCGCACCCAACCCCATCCCGAGCTGCTGGCCCTGCTGGCCGATCCCACCTGGCAGCCCTATGTGGTCTTTCCCGCTTGCGAGAAGGAGCCTGCCCGCCTGACCGGCGAGGTGACGCTGACACCGGGTAAAAAACCGCTCTTTATCCTGCTCGATGGCACCTGGCCGGAGGCGCGCAAGATGTTCAACAAGAGCCCCTACCTGGACGGATTTCCGGTGCTTGCCATCAAACCCGATGCGCTCTCCACCTACGGCATGCGGGTGGCCAACAGCGAGGAGCACCTCTGCACCGCCGAAGTGGCAGCCTGCGTGCTGGAAGTGGCGGGAGAGCTCAAGGCGGGGCAGGCACTGCAGCACTGGTTCAATCTGTTCAGCAGCCGCTACATGGCCGGTCGGGTCAGCCGTTTCCCCGGTGCCGATGAGGATCATCTCTGTGAGGCACTGGCGGCCATCAAGGAAGCGAACGTCGCTTCAACGGCTTGCTAACGGGCACTCTGAGGGTTGGGCCAGGGACGTGGCCGCTCAAATTAATGAAAATCAGGAATCAATTGGCTGCCACTGTTTCGTTAGATTCATGGTCAGTGGCCCGCTAGGATAGCGGACAGCCTGTGCAGCCCCCCGCACAACGTCGTTTTGGTTATATCCGGTTGCTCGACCCTTCGGGCAACCCACTCTCGTGAGGTCTATGGATGGAATTGGAACTGGTTACCCTGTTTGCCCTGTTCGGTGTAGCGCTTGTCGCCGGCTTTATCGATGCCATCGCCGGTGGCGGCGGCCTGTTGACGGTGCCGGCCCTGCTGGCCACCGGCATGCCCCCGGCGCTGGTGCTCGGTACCAACAAGCTGCAGAGCAGTTTTGGCTCCTTCTCCGCCACCTGGTTCTATGCCCGCAAGGGGCTGCTGGAGTGGGCCATGATCTGGCCTGCGGTGATCTGCACTTTTATCGGTGCGGCTATCGGCACGCTGGCGGTGCAGACCATAGACGCCGCCATTCTCGAGCGCCTGCTCCCTTTCCTGCTGATGGCCTTTGCCTGCTACTTCTACTTCTCGCCGCGGGTAAGCGATGCCGAGAGCTCCCGCCGTCTGACTCCCATGCTGTTTGCGCTGCTGGTGGGGGGCGGTGTCGGCTTTTATGACGGCTTCTTCGGGCCGGGCACAGGTTCGTTTTTTGCCATCGGTTTCGTGGCGCTGGCGGGCTTTGGCATGGCGCGCGCCACCGCCCATACCAAGCTGCTCAACTTCACATCGAATATCGCCTCCCTGCTGTTCTTTGCGCTCGGTGGCAAGGTGGTGTGGAGTGTCGGCTTCTGCATGGCGCTGGGGCAGTTTATCGGCGCCCGCTTCGGCTCCAAGATGGTGCTGAAAAAAGGGGTGAAGCTGATCAAGCCGCTGCTGGTGACCGTCTCCCTGCTGATGTCTGCCAAGCTGGTCTGGAGCCAGTATCCGGAGCTGTTTGCCTGGATCTGATGTGCGCCTTGCTTGCCGCATCGCAATTGTTAACGGGGCCCTTGGGCCCCGTTGTCATATCAGGTGTTTTACACGGCTAGCACGGCGTGTCGCTGCGGTGGCTAAAGTGTTGGTGCAGGGCGCTCACCAGCCTGGCAATGCGCTCGCGCTTTAGGCTGTTTGGCCGGTAGACCAGATGCAGGGGACGGCCCAGCCCGGGTAGTGGGCGCGCCATCTCCCCCTGTTCTCCCACCAGCCCCAGCAGGCCAGCGGGGAGCAGCACAGGGCCAATGCCTGCCTTGGCGAGTTCGATGAGCGCCAGATAGGAGTCGAGCTCCATGGTGGGCTCCAATCCCATATCTGCCAGCGGTTCGCGCAGGTAGCGGTTGGAGGGGTTCTCCAGATCCATGGTGAGGATCTTGCGCCTGCTTTCTGCGCTGGCTGGCGGCAGGCTCTGCTGCGCCTCGCCAACCAGATAAAAGGGCTCTTCCAGTAGCAGATCGGCGCCGAGGCCATGGCCGGGTGGGAGCCGACCGGCGCAGATGCCGAGCAGGGCATCACCGCTGCGCACCCGCGCCAGAATGACCGGCGTGTGGTGGGTAGAGAGGGCAAGGTGGGGATCGTGCTCCAGATAGTCGCGCATGAAGTGGGCGAGATAACCCGCCAGCAGGGTTTCGGAGCAGGCGATGGGGAGAGGACTCTGATCCGCCAGATCCTGACTATCGGCAAGCACCCCTTTCATTTCGGCCAGACTCGGGGCCACTCGCTCAAGCAGCTCCTTGGCCTGCGGGGTGAGGCGGATCTGGCGCCCCTCCGGCTCGATCAGCTTCTTGCCGAGGCGCTGCTCCAGCTGGGCAATCCGCTTGCTCACCGCCGACTGGCTGATATAGAGGCGACTGGCCACCTTGGCCATGGTTCCTTCACTTGCCAGTAGGCTCAGCGTCTCCAGCCCTTCCAGTAACATCTCGCCCCCTTGTTTATCGCCATCAGGATCGTCACAGATTGATCAGCGCTACCTTAGGGGCTGACTGGCTCAGGAGCAAGGGTCGTTTGCTGCCTTGGCCGGTCGAATGCGCCATTCGCTCAAGGGCGGCGCGAAGATCACCAGATTGCCGATCAGGCTGATCACCACTCCGGCCACCGAGACCGGCTGCCAGACAAAGCCTTCATAGAAGGTGGAGAGGGTAAGCGCCACCAATGGAAAGAGCACGGTGGCGTAGGAGGCCTTGCTGGCACCGATGCGCCCCACCAGCGTCAGATAGGCGGTAAAGGCGATCACCGAGCCAAACAGGGCGAGGTAGACCATGGCCACCAGATAGTGGCCATCGGTCGGCACCACCAGCTGTTGGCCTAGCAATATGACCCAGCCCAGCAACAGCACCACGCCGTAAACCATGCCCCAGGGCACCAGTTGCAGTACGTGGTAGCCATGGCGTTGGCCCCGTGCCGAGACCAGATTGCCCAGCGAAAAGCAGAGGGTGCCGCCGCAGGCGAGCAGCAGCCCCTTCCAGCCGTTTGCACCCAGTTGCGCATCCGCCAGCACCGGCCAGAACAGCAGCAGGGTGCCAAAGAGCCCCAGCAAGGAGCCTTGCAGCCAGCGCAGGGTGGGGCGCTTGTTCTCGAACAGCCAGAGGTTGAGGCCGTTGAAGATGCTGGCACTGGCAAAGATCACCGCCGACATGCCGCTCGGGATATAGCGGGTGGCGTGGTAGAAACAGAGAAAATTGGTGGAAAAGAGCAGGGCACCGAGCAGCGCCGCATAGCGCTGGCCATGCCACGGCAGGCGCGGAAAGCGGCCGCTGGCGGTGAGCAGGGCAAACAGTGCCACCGCAGCCAGCAGGAAGCGGTAGAGCACCGACACCTCGATGGGGATGGGGCCAAGTTGCCAGGCGATGGCAATCCAGGTGCTGCCCCAGATAAGCACGGTGGCAAGATAGAGCATCAGGTTCATCACTGTTCCGGTGAGTCAGGGAGAGATGACCCACTATGGGGCAAGCCCTGATGGCTGGATTGCACCATCTTGCGGTTTTTCATCGCCCTGCGCTGTCATCTGCGGGCGCGGTCGGTAAGATGGGTGGCAGCGACATAACACTTACACCGGAACAGGCGGCAGGGGCGAATGAAAACAGCAGGGGTATTTGATGCTCTGGTCAGCACCGGCGCCCGGCTGGACGACGCTTGCTGGCTCGAACCCGGGCTTGGCGTCGCCAGTTGGCGCAACTGCTATGACCAGACCCGCTATCACAAGCCGGGCCACCACACCCTGAGCGTCTATCTGCAAGGAGGCGAGCAGACCGAGCGACTCGATGGGCCGGGTGGCCACGGCGGCACCGGCAAGGTGTGCATCATGCCGGATCACCACAGATCCGAGTGGCTGGTGCGCGAAGAGTTTCGCTTCTTTCATCTCTACTTCACCCCGGCTCACCTCACCCGTATCGCCGAGGAGGTGTGTGACAAGGAGGGGCGCCACCTGCAACTGGTGGACAAGACCTTTATCGACGATCCGCAGGCGGCTTCGCTGGTGCAGCGCCAGTTGATGCAGCTTCAGTGGCAGCAAGGGGTCGATCGGTTGGCACTCTCCCACGGCGCCTGGATGTTGATCCTCCACGCCTATCGCCACCACACCGAGGAGGCTCCCGGTCTGCCGCCTCTGCGCGGCGGGCTGGCGCCCGTGGTGATCAAGCGGGTGCAGGAGTATCTGCAGGCCCATCTGGCCGATTCGGTCACGCTGGCAGAGCTGGCCCAGCAGGCGGGGCTGAGCGAGTATCACTTTGCCCGCATGTTCGGCCAGAGTCTCGGCTGCCCGCCCCACCGTTACCTGCTGGGGCTGCGGCTCAAACGGGCCAAGCAGCTGTTGACTGGCCCCGAGCCGCTGGCCAGCATCGCCAGTCAGTGTGGCTTCTCTTCGCAGGCCCATTTCGGTAATCGTTTTCGCGAGGCGTTTGGTTTGACGCCGGGGCAGTGGCGGGCGCAATTGTCATCTTCCCGTCACAGATAAGCCTGAGACTTTGGGCAAAAGAGGTGTACTCTCTACCACTTATCCATTGAAAGGAATGCCCATTGAATTATCGCAAACGTCAAATCCGTACCCGTCACCTTTGGTTCAGCCACTGGAATGCCCCGCAAGATCGCACCGCTGTCGTCACCCCTCCCGAACCTGCAGTGCCTCACAGTTCACGTTGAAAAAGCCCGGCTGCCGATAGGATTTTCCAGTTAACTTTGCCACTATTGCTCAATCTGAGTGACGTGGACATTGCAGGATGTTTCTGGAACGTATTGAAGTAAAAGGTTTTCGCGGTATAAATCGTCTTTCGCTCGGGTTGGATCACACCACAGTGCTGATTGGCGAGAATACCTGGGGCAAGTCGAGCCTGTTGCGCGCGCTCTGGTGTCTGCTGGGGCAAAATGCCGAGCCCTATCAGTTCACCGCCGATGATTTTCACCAACCGGAAGATCCCGAGCTGGCCCCTTCGCGTCATCTGCAACTGGTGCTCACCTTCAGTGAGCACAGGCCACAAATGTGCCAGCATTCTCGCCGTCTGGCTCGTCTTGGCGCCTCCTGGGTGCTGCACAAGGACAAGTTTCATCGCATCCACTATCGTGCCAGTGCCGAGCTGCAGGCGGATGGCTCTGTGCTCACCATTCACGACTTTCTCGACGGGGTGGGCAAGAGCCTGCCTATTGCCAATACTAACGAACTGGTTAGCCTGCTGATCACCATGAACCCGGTGTTCCGGCTGCGGGACGCTCGCAGTGCCCGCAACGGGGTGGAAACCCTGCAGTGGGGAGATCTCTCGGAGCACAGACTCAGTGAACTGGCCGACAAGCTGATCGATGAGCCCCAGCGCATCGGGGAGCCGGAGTTGAAGGAGGCGCTGCAAGCAGTGCGCCAGCTGATGGATCACTATTTCAACGCTCTGGCCCCCATCAAGAACAAACCGCGCAGCCAGCGTGACATCATCAATCGTCCCATGACGTTGCGCAATCCTGGCAACCTGCACACCCTGCTGCGCCATGCCGATAACCGCACCCTGCAACTGGCGATGGCCGGGATGGCGGCGACCCTGCTGCAGGCGCGAGGCAATCGCGAGCTGGAGGAGGGGGCCCGTCCCATCATGATCCTAGAGGATCCTGAGAGCCGGCTGCACCCGACCATGCTGGCGCTGGCGTGGGGGCTGCTGGAACAACTGCCGGGCCAGAAGCTGCTCACCACCAACTCGGGAGATCTGCTCTCTTCCCTGCCGCTCAATCAGGTGCGACGACTGGTGCGCCGTCAGCAGGATATCCTCTGTCACCAGCTGGGGGGCGAGCGTTACAGCAGCGACGATCTGCGCAAGATCGCCTTCCACGTGCGGATCAACCGCCCCATGTCGCTGTTTGCCCGTTGCTGGCTGCTGGTGGAGGGGGAGACCGAGATCTGGCTGCTCTCCGAGCTGGCCCAGATCTGTGGTTACAGTTTGCGGGCCGAAGGGGTGCGGATTATCGAGTTTGCCCAGTGCGGCCAGTCACCGCTGATCAAGGTGGCGCGGGATTTTGGTATCGAGTGGCACCTGTTGACCGATGGCGACGAGGCGGGGCTCAAGTATGCTGCTTCGGCCCGGGGCCAACTCAAAGGGGAGCGGGAACGGGATCGGTTGACTCAGTTGCCAGCCTCTGACATTGAACATTACCTCTATCACAATGGTTTTGAAGCCGTGTTCCGGCGGGAAGCAGGGGTGGGCGGACGAGCCATGTGGAGTGCCAGTCATATCATCAATAAGGCGATTCATCACCGCAGCAAGCCGGGGATGGCACTGGCGGTGGTGGAAGAAGCCGAGCGGCTTGGTGCCGAGCATATTCCTCCCGTGCTGCGTCAGATGTTTGCGCGGGTAGTGGCACTGGCTCGCGGTCAGGTGTGAAGTCGGTGTGATAATGGGCCTGTCGGCTGCATCATGACCTTCGGGGCATCTGCTCATTTTTTGCCGGTCTGTTTGTCGTGATTGGGGATAGCCGCAGGTTTGGGTATACTCGCCCACTCTTCTCTGGCGCCCCGGTGGCGCTCCCGAATTCTTGCTGCTGGAGGCGTCATGTTCGTCCAACTCCCACTTTGGCTCTTTCCCCTTACCGGCTTGATGGCACTTGGTGCCCTCATTGCCCTCGGTATCGTGTTATGGCGCGGTGATATCTGCCCCGGCCAGCGCTCACGCATCACTCAGCAGCTCTTCTCCATCTGGGTCATTACCGCGCTCTCCTTGATGCTGGCGGTAGAGGCCAAGGCGGCCAGTTGGCTGATCTGGAGTGGTGGTGCCGCACTGGTGCTCGGGGTCGGCTTGTCGCTGGCCCAGTCACGGCTGGAGGGCAAGCGTGCAGTCCCCTCAACGCTGCTCTGGCTACCGGCGTTGCCACTCGCTGTTTATGGCTTCGGGCTGCTGCAGCTGCAGGGCTGGGTGAGCGGTTTATTGCAGATGGTGATGCTGGGAGCGGCCTTTGCTCACCTGATGCTGTTGCGAGCCCGTCACCGCCTCAAGGCGTTTAATACTCTTCTGCCGCTGGCTGCGCTGGCGGGCGCCATGGCCAGCCTTATCTGGCTGGCCGTGCTGGTGGGCTGGCAAGGGGCTGAAGCCAATCTCGATGATCTGATCCCGGCGGTGGTGACACAGGCTGCCTTGTTGGTGGCTTCCCTGCTGCTCTGGTTCAGCCCGCTCTACTTGCAGCGTGATACCGCGCCTGTGGTGGTTTCCACTTCCCTGTGTGGCCTGCTTATCGCCCAGATCGCCGCTACCAGCGTGCTGTACCAGCTGATCTGACACTGGTACTGAAAAGAGCAAGCCCCGAGCCAAGGCCCGGGGCTTTTTCATATCTGACTCTCGAGAATCAATAGAAGTCATCGGCCCCGCAGATAAACAGGCAACTGCTGCGTGGCTGGGCCAGATACTCTCTGGTCAACCCTTCCAGTGGCATGCCGAAAGTGCAGATATCTTGCGGTGAGGGGAGGGCGGTATCGAGGATCCGCCGCCAGTAGCCGCCAACTCCCTTGGGCGGGCTGGGCAGGTTGAAGGTGAGGGGCTCCCAGTAGGCGTTAAACAGTACGTAAAGGGCCAGTCGGGTTTCGCTTGACAGGGCCGACATGGCGATGGCATGGGAGTGGGGACTGAAGTCTGGCTGCATGGCATTGACTCCGTGCCAGCAGATCTCGCTGTGCCGCAGGATTTCGGTGAGCGACAGTGGCATGCTCTCCTGCTCCGGGCGCTGGAACAGATGTTTGCGATATTGGATCAGCTCCTTCATGAAGCGGAACATCTCCTGGCTGCGGGGAGTTGGTTGCCAATCCATCCAGCAGGTCGCGTTGTCCTGACAGTAACCGTTGTTGTTGCCGTGCTGGGTGCGCAGCAGTTCATCCCCCATCAACAGCATCGGGGATCCCACCGATAACAGGGTTGCCACCATCATGTTCTTGGCTTGGCGCGTGCGCAGGGCATTGATCTGGGGATCGTCCGCTACCCCTTCATGGCCGTGGTTCCAGCTGAAGTTGTGATCACAGCCATCACGGTTCTGCTCGCCATTGGCCTCGTTATGCTTGTTGTTGTAGCTGGCCCAGTCCCACAGGGTAAAGCCGTCGTGGCAGGTGACGAAATTGATGCTCTTCTCGGGATCGGCGTGGTGATAGTGGTAGATGTCGGGGCTACCGCACAGCCGTTCGACAAAGGCGGTGACGCTGTTGTCATCCCCGCGCAGAAACCGGCGTACGTCGTCCCTGAACTGGCCGTTCCACTCACGCCAGCGGGCGCCGGCGAGTGATCCCACCTGATAGAGCCCCCCTGCATCCCAGGCCTCGGCGATCAGCTTGATATCGGCGATCTTGGGATCGGTATCTATGGTGCGCAGGGTCGGGGCATTGGCCTGTGGCTGGCCCGATTCATCCCGCGACAAAATGGCAGCCAGATCAAACCGGAAGCCATCGACGTGCATCTCCTGGCGCCAGAAGTGCAGGCTGTCCATGATCATCCGCAGTACCACCGGGTGTGCGCCGTTGAAGGTGTTGCCACAGCCCGAGTAGTTGGTGTCCTTCTGGTTGTTGTCGAGGATGTAGTAGGCCTCGTTGTCGATGCCGCGAAACGAGAAGGTGGGGCCATCATCTCCCCCCTCGGCGGTGTGGTTGTAGACCACATCCAGGATCACCTCGATATTGGCCCTGTGCAGCGCCTTGACCATATCGCGAAATTCGGTCAGCGGATCATCGCCACAGGCGTACTGGGCATGGGGGGCGAAAAAGGACATGGGGCTGTATCCCCAGTAGTTGGATAGCCCCCTGGGAGCATCCTGAGGATCGAACTGAAACACCGGCAGCAGTTCAACGGCGGTGACTCCGAGAGATTGCAGATAGGGGATCTTCTCAATCAATCCAAGATAGGTGCCCCGCAATGCAGGATCAACCCCGGAGCTCGGGGAGTTGGTAAACCCCCCCAGATGGAGTTCGTAAATCACCGAGCGGGAGAGAGAGTGAGCAGGCAGTTTGTCTCCTTCCCAGTTGTAGTGGCGGGTATCGACTACCCGATTTTTGGCGCAGCAAGCCATATTGCTGCCGGGGCGTGCAGCCGCCCATCGGTCATAGTTGGGGCCCAGTTCAATACTGCGCCCATAGGGATCGAGCAGAACCTTGTCACCATCAAAGCGGGTGCCACAATAGGGACGCCATGGTCCCTGGATACGGTAAGCGTAGCGTTGCCCGATGGGGAGTCCTTCAATATGGATATGCCAGTAGTAGGCAGTTCGGTTGAAACGGGGGGAGAGGGGAATTACCTCGGGACTATCATCTTCGGCACTGGAGAAAAGCAGCAGCTCTACCCGGCTGGCCAAGCGGGCCCAGATGGCGAAGTTGACGCCGCGGTTGTCGGGTGTCGCCCCCAACTGACGGCAGTGACCGGCGGAGATGCGCATATCATACCTACCCAAAATGAGGAGTGTTCATCTCACTGAGTATAGTGCCTGGTATGTGGCTTTGACTCTATTGCCTGAAAAAACAGCATGATGCTGCTAATGTCCTCACTCTCTGTCTGATTAATCTACGAATAAACTTTTTTTGAGATATTTACTTGCAATCTGTGCGCTGGCGCCTATTATTGGCGACCTCAGACGCGGGGTGGAGCAGCTCGGTAGCTCGTCGGGCTCATAACCCGAAGGTCGTCGGTTCAAATCCGGCCCCCGCAACCAACTTT
>NZ_JAAKOE010000024.1:0-71226 GCF_049171255.1 Aeromonas sp. 603757
CTGATATGGCTCAGTCGGTAGAGCGCATCCTTGGTAAGGATGAGGTCCCCAGTTCGATTCTGGGTATCAGCACCATTAAATAGAAAGCCTCCCTGAAAAGGGAGGCTTTTTTGCATCTGTCATTTTTGTGATATCCCCTTACATTCCCTATTCCCACAACCCCCTCTGCTTGCAGCCGACACTGTTTATCTGCTGATTTGAGTCCCGGTGTGTTACTCATTTGACTGTTATTGATGGTTTTATCCAGAGATTTAACCATGATTGATTGACGTAAAACGTTTTACATGTAAAATCCGGCGCGTTTTGCCTATTACGTGGAGAAAGAGCATGGCGCAGGATAACGAATACTGTTTGGGGGCGGTACCCGCCAAAGGGCGCAAAGGTGTGCTGTCGTTGATGCTGGTGATGCTCGGCCTGACCTTCTTCTCTGCCAGCATGTGGACCGGTGGTGCGCTGGGCACTGGGCTGGTGTTCGATGACTTCATCAAGGCGGTACTGATCGGCAACTTGCTGCTGGGTATCTACACCGCTTGTCTCGGTTATATCGGTGCCTCAACCGGTCTCTCTACCCATCTGTTGGCGCGCTACTCGTTTGGGGTGAAAGGTTCCTGGCTGCCATCCCTGCTGCTGGGTGGCACTCAGGTCGGCTGGTTTGGCGTGGGCGTGGCGATGTTTGCCCTGCCGGTACAGAAGGCGACTGGGATCGATGTGAACTGGCTGATCGCCATTTCGGGCATGTTGATGACGGTGACCGTCTACTTCGGGATCTCCGCCCTGATGGTGCTGAGCTTTGTGGCCGTGCCGGCCATTGCGCTGCTCGGCGGTTACTCGGTCTGGCTGGCGGTGACCTCGACCGGTGGCATGGCGGCGCTGCAGCAGGTACAACCGACCAATCCTATCGAGTTCACCACGGCGCTGACCATGGTGGTCGGTTCCTTTATCAGTGCAGGAACTCTGACCGCCGACTTTGTCCGATTTGGTCGCAAACCCTGGGGCGCCGTCATGATTACCATGGTGGCGTTTTTTTTGGGCAACACGCTAATGTTCGTCTTCGGCGCAGCCGGTGCGGCGGTGACAGGGCAGGCCGATATATCGGAAGTGATGTTGATGCAGGGTTTACTGATCCCCGCCATTCTGGTGCTGGGCCTCAATATCTGGACCACCAACGACAACGCGCTCTATGCCTCCGGCCTCGGTTTTGCCAACATTACCGGCCTCAAGAGCAAGCCGCTCAGCGTGATCAACGGCCTCATCGGTACCGCTTGCGCCCTCTGGCTTTACAACAACTTTGTCGGCTGGCTGGCCTTTTTGAGTACGGCAATTCCGCCGATCGGTGGCATTATCATCATGGATTTCCTGCTCAATCGTGAGCGTTACCGTCAATTTGCCGATCAGCAGTTCGAGACGGTGCGCTGGCAGGCGCTGGTCGCCACGGCAGTCGGGGTGGCTGTCGGCAAGTGGCTGCCGGGCATAGTGCCACTCAACGCGGTATTGGGCGCCGCCTTCACCTATTTCATTCTGGTTCGCCTCACCCAGCGGCCGGTTCTGGTACAGGAAGCTAGCAAATGCTGATTCAACATATTCGTTTGACCGATCGGGAAGGGTTGTGGCAGCTCCGTTGTCAGGATGGGGTCATCACAGCCATCGAACCCCATGACGAACATGCCGTCGCCGGTCGGGTGCTGGACGGGGAGGGCGGTCTGGCGATCGCTCCCTTTATCGAACCCCACATTCACCTCGATACCACCCAGACAGCGGGCGAGCCGAGCTGGAACCTCTCCGGCACCCTGTTCGAGGGGATCGAGCGCTGGGCCGAGCGCAAGGCGCTGCTGACCCATGAGGATGTGAAACAGCGCGCCATCCAGACGCTGAAGTGGCAGATCGCCAACGGCATCCAGTTTGTCCGTACTCACGTCGATGTCTCCGATCCCAATCTGGTCGCGCTCAAGGCGATGCTGGAAGTGCGGGAAGAGATGAAGGAGTGGGTGGAGCTGCAGATCGTCGCCTTCCCGCAGGAGGGGATCCTCTCCTACCCGAATGGCAAGGCACTGCTGGAGGAGGCGCTCAAGCTGGGTGCCGACGTGATTGGTGCGATCCCCCACTTCGAGTTTACCCGGGAATATGGGGTCGAAAGTCTGCATTACATCTTCGATCTTGCCGAGAAGTATCAGGTTTTGGTCGATGTGCACTGTGACGAGATCGATGACGAGCAGTCCCGTTTTATCGAGACGCTGGCGACCCTGGCCTACGAGCGGGGTATCGGTCATAGAGTCACCGCCAGTCACACCACCGCCATGCACTCCTACAACGGCGCTTATGCTTCCCGCCTGTTCCGGCTGCTGAAGATGGCGGACATCAACTTCGTGGCCAATCCGCTGGTGAACATTCACCTGCAGGGACGGTTCGATACCTATCCCAAACGCCGCGGCATTACCCGGGTGAAGGAGATGCTGGAGGCGAACATCAACGTCTGCTTCGGTCACGACGATGTGTTCGATCCCTGGTACCCCATGGGCACCGCCAACATGTTGCAGGTGTTGCACATGGGGCTGCATGTCTGCCAGATCATGGGCTACGAGCAGATCAACGACGGTCTGAAGCTGATCAGCAGCCACAGCGCCCGCACCCTGAACGTGCAGGATCGTTATGGCATAGAGGTGGGCAAACCGGCCAACCTGTTGATCCTGCCTGCCGACAACGGCTTCGATGCGGTGCGCCGTCAGGTGCCGGTGCGTTACTCGATCCGCCACGGCAAGGTGATTGCCCAGACCCGCCCGGCCCAGACCGAAATCGTGCTGGGTGAGCCAGAGCCCATCGATTTTCGCCGCTGAGATTTCAATCAGGCTGGATGACGATTAGTTCCGCCTCTGGGCACAAGGGCCGCCATTGCGACATAATGGCGGTCTGACCCTGAGGGAGTGACACCATGCAAACCTGGTTCTATGTTGCTGCAGGGGGCGCCATCGGCGCCTGCCTTCGTTTTGGGATTGCCGAACTGATGGCCTTGCTGCTGGGGCGCCACTTTCCTTACGGGACTCTGGTGGTCAACGTGGTGGGCTCTTTCATCATGGGGGTAGCGTTCGCCCTCATCAGCCACGGTCATGTGGTAGAACACCCGATGAAGCCGCTGCTGATGGTGGGGATCCTCGGTGCCCTGACCACGTTTTCTTCCTTTGCCCTCGATACGGTAGTGCTGGCTCAACATGGAGCCTATCTGAAAGCGCTGCTCAATATCGGTCTCAATCTCTTCCTCTGTCTGGCCATGGTGGTGCTGGGCATGCAGTTGGTTGCGAGCCGGGTTTAAGGTGTCCGGACGCCAGTGGCTCTGGTAAACTGGCGGCCATTCTTTGCTCTATGGGTGTTTAAGGGATGTCAGAACAAGCAACGACAACGCATTTTGGCTTTAAAACCGTGGCCGCGACCGAGAAGGAAACTCTGGTAGCAGGTGTCTTCCATTCGGTGGCAGCCAAGTATGATCTGATGAACGATCTGATGTCGTTCGGCATCCACCGCCTGTGGAAGCGCTTCACCATCGACTGTTCCGGTGTGCGCAAGGGCCAGAAGGTGCTGGATCTGGCCGGAGGTACCGGTGACTTGACCGCCAAGTTCTCCCGCATCGTCGGCGAGACTGGTCAGGTGGTGCTGGCGGATATCAACGATTCCATGCTGAAAGTGGGCCGCGACAAGCTGCGCAATCTGGGGGTCGCCAACAACGTCTCCTACGTGCAGGCCAATGCCGAGGCGCTCCCCTTCCCGGATAACCACTTCGATGTGATTACCATCGGTTTCGGCCTGCGCAACGTCACCGACAAGGACAAGGCGCTCGCCTCCATGTTCCGGGTGCTCAAGCCGGGTGGCCGTCTGCTGGTGCTGGAGTTCTCCAAGCCGGTCAGTGAAGTGATCGCCAAGCTCTATGATCTCTACTCCTTCAAATTGCTGCCGAAAATGGGCGAAATTGTCGCGAACGACAGTGAAAGCTACAAATATCTGGCAGAGTCCATCCGCATGCACCCGGATCAGCAGACTCTGGCAGGCATGATGGAAAATGTCGGTTTCGAGCAGGTGGAGTACTTCAATCTGACTCAGGGTGTGGTCGCCTTGCACCGCGGTTACAAGTTTTAAGGTTGCCTATGCCGATGGATGCCATGGTCACCGCGGTGATCGAAACCAGCCTCAACCAGTTGCTGGCGCTGGACAAACAGAGCCCGGAGCGGCTGCGCAAACTGGTGGGCAAGGTGCTCAAGCTGGAGCTGCGTGAACTCAAGCCGCTCTGGTTCGTCTTCTCCGAGCGTCGACTGGATGTGCTGGCCCAGCATGAAGGGGAGGCCGATGCGGTGCTCAGCCTGTCGCTGACCGCCCTCGGTCTGCTGAAAGACCCGTCCGCTCTGACCCGCTATATCCGCGAGGAGAAGCTGGATCTGAGCGGTGATCCCCAGCTGGTACAGGCATTCAGCGTGCTGCTGGGTGAGCTGGATATCGACTGGGAAGAGGAGCTGTCGCGCTATACCGGCGACGTGCTGGCCCACACCTTGTTCAGCGGTGCCCGTCAGGCGCGTCGCCTGGTCGGTCGCGAGCTGTGCCGCACCCGCAGCCAGCTGGCGGAATATCTGACCGAAGAGGCCCGCCTCGCCCCCGGCCCGCTGGAAGTGGCTAGTTTCAACGATGACGTCGAGGTGCTGGCCCAGCAGCTCAAGGCCGTCGAACTGCGGCTGGCCCGCTTCGAACAGCAGGTGACCTGATGACCCCGAAGGAGTTCAAACGCCTCTATCGCATCATCACCATCCTGCTGGAGCAGGGCATCGACGAACTGGTGCCCGCCCGCTATCAGCCCTGGCCGGGTCGTCTGGCCCGTCGTTCCCTGTTCTGGCTCAAGAACAAGCAGCCGGATCTCAGCCGCGGTGCCCGCATCCGCCTCGCCTTCGAGGCTCTTGGCCCCATCTTCATCAAGTTTGGCCAGATGCTCTCGACCCGCCGCGATCTGCTGCCGCCGGATATCGCCGAGGAGCTGGCCCTGCTGCAGGACAGGGTGCCCCCCTTCTGTGGTCAGGCGGCGCGCCAGCAGATCGAGCTGAGCCTGGGTTGTCCCATCGAAACCCTGTTTGATGACTTTGACGAGACGCCGCTGGCGTCGGCCTCCATCGCGCAGGTGCATACCGCCCGCTTGAAGGAGAGTGGCCGCGAGATCGTCATCAAGGTGATCCGTCCCGACATCGAGCCTGTCATCGAGGCTGACCTGCGGTTGATGCAGGCGCTGGCCCGTCTGGTGGCCCGCTTCGTGCCCCAGAGCGCGCGGCTGCGCCCCATCGAGGTGGTGGAGGAGTATCGCAAGACCATCCTCGACGAGCTGAATCTGATGCGCGAAGCGGCCAACGCCATCCAGCTACGCCGCAACTTCACCGGCTCCGAGGCGCTCTATGTGCCTGAAATCATCACCGACCTCTGCCGCGAGCAGGTGCTGGTGATGGAGCGCATCTACGGTATTCCGGTCTCCGATATACCGGCGCTGGAAGCCAACGGCACCAACATGAAGCTGCTGGCCGAGCGCGGGGTAGAGGTCTTCTTCACCCAGGTGTTCCGCGACAGCTTCTTCCATGCCGACATGCACCCGGGCAACATCTTCGTCTCTTACGAACATCCGGAAAACCCGCTCTGGATCGGCATCGACTGCGGCATCGTCGGTACCCTCAATCGGGAAGATAAACGCTATCTGGCGGAGAACTTCCTCGCCTTCTTCAACCGCGACTATCGTCGGGTGGCAGAGCTGCACGTGGAGTCGGGCTGGGTACCGGCAGACACCAAGGTGGACGAGTTCGAGTTCGCCATCCGCACCGTGCTGGAGCCCATCTTCGAGAAGCCGCTCTCCGAGATCTCGTTCGGTCACGTGTTGCTCAACCTGTTCAACACCGCGCGTCGCTTCCATATGACGGTGCAGCCACAGCTGGTGCTGCTGCAAAAGACCCTGCTCTATGTGGAAGGATTGGGGCGTCAGCTCTACCCGCAGCTCGATTTGTGGCAGACCGCCAAGCCGTTCCTCGAAAACTGGATGCACGAACAGGTAGGGCCCAAGTCGGTATTGAACGCCATCAAGGAGAAGGCGCCATTCTGGGCCGAGAAGCTGCCGGAGCTGCCGGAGCTGGTCTATGAGACCCTGCGTCAGACCCGTCATCAGCAGCGTCATTTCGACCAGATGTTTGCCGAGTTCCGCCGTCACAGCCGTCGGCAGGGGCAGGCCCGCTACCTCTTAGGGGTTGGAGCCAGCCTGCTATTGGCGGGTGTATTCTTGCTGACCCAAAAACAACACATTGAGTGGGGACAAGCCAGTCTCGCCGGTGCAGCCCTCTGCTGGCTGGTCGGCTGGTTGCGAACCCGTTCCCATTAATCAACAACCGCGCCGTCAGGCGCCTGTTCTGGAGAGAAAATCATGGGTGGTATCAGTATTTGGCAATTGTTGATCATTGCAGTCATCGTCGTGCTGCTGTTCGGTACCAAGAAACTGCGCGGCATTGGCGGTGATCTGGGCGCGGCGGTCAAAGGGTTCAAGAAAGCCCTCTCCGACGAGCCGGCTGATGCCAAGGCCGAGCAGAAAGATGCCGAGTTTCCCCCGAAACAGCTGAACGAAGCGGCCACTCAGAGCAGTGAGACCGCCAAACAGAAAGACAAAGACCAGGCCTAAGCCATGTTCGATATCGGTTTTTGGGAGCTGGTCGTTATCGGTGTGGTAGCACTGGTGGTACTGGGGCCCGAGCGGCTGCCGGTTGCCATCCGCACGGCTACCCACTGGATCCGCCTCATTCGTTCGACCGCGAACTCGGTCAAGTCCGAGCTGGAGCAGGAGCTCAAGTTGCAAGAGCTGCATAACGACCTCAAGAAGGCGGAACAGTTGCAGATGAGCAACCTGAGCCCCGAGCTGCAGGAGTCCATCGAACAGCTCAAGGCGGCGGCCCAGTCGGTCAATCGCCCCTATCAGGTAGAGAACGAGATCCGTCCGCCGCGCCCCGAGCCGGTCGCCCAGGCTGAGCCTGCCACGCCGGTGGAGCCTGCGGTGCAACTGAGCCACGACGTGCCGCCGGTCAATAGCCAGCGAGAGAGTGAGCCGGTGCCGGTCAGCGACTCCGCAGTAAAAGGGGAGGTGAAGTCATGAGTCAGGCCGAACAACCCCTGATCAGCCATCTGGTTGAGCTGAGAACCCGTTTGCTGCGCTCCATTACCGCCATCCTCGTGGTGTTTCTGGCGCTGATCTACTTCTCCAACAACATCTACGACTTCGTGGCCCAGCCGCTGCTCAGCCAGCTGCCGGAAGGGACCAGCATGATCGCGACGGATGTGGCGACCCCCTTCCTGACGCCGATCAAGCTGACCCTGGTGGTCTCCTTCTTCGTGGCGATCCCCTATCTGCTCTATCAGGCCTGGGCTTTTATCGCCCCCGGTCTGTACCAGCACGAACGGCGCCTGATCATGCCGTTGGTGGTCTCCAGTGCCCTGCTGTTCTATGCGGGCATGGCGTTCGCCTACTACGTGGTGTTCCCGCTGGTGTTCGGTTTCTTCACCAGCACAGCACCCGCAGGGGTGACGGTGGCGACCGATATCGCCAGCTATCTGGACTTTGTACTGACCCTGTTCTTCGCGTTCGGGGTGGCGTTCGAAATTCCGGTGGCCACCATACTGCTCTGCTGGACCGGCGTGACCACACCGCAAAACCTGAAGGAGAAACGTCCCTACGTTATCGTCGGGGTGTTTGTGGTCGGCATGCTGCTGACGCCCCCTGATGTCTTCTCCCAGACCCTGCTCGCCATCCCGATGTGGGCGCTGTGGGAGATAGGTCTGTTCTTTGCCCGCTTCTACGTGAAGAAAGAAGATGAAGAGCAACAGGAACAACCGGATGGGGAGAGCTGAGGCACTGTTCGTCACCTGTTTGCCGGACGGCGAGAGGATGACGACGTCCGCAGGAATAGCAGAACGAGGGGAGCTGAGGCTCCCTTCCTCTTTTCATGCTCCCGTTCGAGGCGTATGGTAAGACCCCATTCGGTAGATGGTTTTCAAATACCTGATATGCATTCCTTTTGTTCGGAACGTCTCATCCCATGATCGATATCGGCTTAAATCTGACCAGCAGCCAGTTCGCCGGTGAACAGCCTGAGCTGGTGGCCCGTGCCCGTGCCGCCGGGGTGGAAGCGCTTATCCTCACCGGTACCGATCTGACTGGCAGCCGCGAGAGCGCCGAGTTGGCCGCCCGCTGGCCGGGCTACTGCTTCTCCACCGCCGGGGTACACCCTCACGATGCCAAGAGTGTCGATGAGGCGACCCTGCCCGCCTTGCGCGAGCTGGCAGCCTTGCCGCAGGTGGTGGCTATTGGCGAGTGCGGTCTCGACTACAACCGCGACTTCTCCCCCCGCCCGGTGCAGGATGCGGTATTCGACGCCCAGCTGGCACTGGCTGCTGAGCTCCGGATGCCGGTGTTTCTCCACTGCCGCGATGCGCACGCCCGTTTTATCGAGATCCTCCGTCCCTGGTTGCCGAAACTACCGGGAGCCGTGCTGCACTGCTTCACCGGTTCCGACGAGGAGCTGGACGAGTGTCTGGCGCTGGGGCTGCATATCGGGGTGACCGGCTGGCTCTGCGATGAGCGCCGTGGTCAGCTGCTGCGCGAACAGGTAGCGCGTATTCCGGCCGGTCGGCTGATGATCGAGACCGATGCCCCCTATCTGGTGCCGCGGGATCTGAAACCGCGCCCGAAACGCAATGAACCCGCTTTTTTGCCGCACATCGCCCAAGTGGTGGCGGCCTGTCGTGGTGAAGCGCCCGAGGCCTTGCTGGCCCATACCCGGGCCACCTCCGCCGCGTTCTTCCAACTTCCTCTCCAGGAGTGATTCATGGCTACAACTCTTCCGGGCGCCTTTCCGGGCCGCCGCCTGCGCCGTCTGCGCAAACATGATTTCAGCCGTCGTCTGGTGCGCGAGAACGTACTGACCGTCAACGATCTCATCTATCCGGTGTTTGTGCTGGAGGGGGAGAATCGCCGTGAAGCCGTTCCCTCCATGCCGGGGGTGGAGCGTCTCTCCATCGATCTGCTGCTGATCGAGGCTGCCGAGCTGGTGGAGCTGGGCGTACCTGCCATCGCCCTGTTCCCGGTCACCCCGCTGGAGAGCAAGAGCCTGATGGCGGAAGAGGCCTACAATCCAAACGGACTGGCCCAGCGCACCGTGCGTGCCCTCAAGGCCCGCTTCCCGGAGCTCGGGGTCATCACCGACGTGGCGCTCGATCCGTTCACCACCCACGGGCAGGACGGCATTATCGATGACGAAGGCTATGTGCTGAACGACATCACCACCGAGATCCTGATCAAGCAGGCGCTCTCCCATGCCGAGGCCGGGGTCGATATCGTCGCGCCGTCCGACATGATGGATGGCCGCATCGGCGCCATCCGCGCCGCGCTGGAAGAGAATGGCTTCATCAACACCCAGATCATGGCCTACTCCGCCAAGTACGCTTCCTGCTACTACGGCCCATTCCGCGATGCGGTTGGCTCTGCCGGCAACCTCGGCAAGAGCAACAAGGCCACCTATCAGATGGATCCGGCCAACAGTAACGAAGCCCTGCACGAAGTGGCGCTGGATATTCAGGAAGGGGCCGACAGCGTGATGGTCAAGCCGGGCATGCCCTATCTGGACGTGGTTCGTCAGGTGAAGGATCAGTTCGGCGTGCCGACTTTCGCCTATCAGGTCAGCGGCGAGTACGCCATGCACATGGCGGCGATCCAGAACGGCTGGCTGAAAGAGAAGGAGACCATCATGGAGTCCCTGCTCTGCTTCAAGCGGGCCGGGGCCGATGGCATCCTCACCTACTTCGCCAAGCGCGTAGCGCAGTGGCTGAAGGAAGATGCCCGTTAAGCCGGGTTGAAGAGATAAACGAGAGGGGGAGCCGATGGCTCCCCCTCTGTCGTTATGGCTCTCTTTTGGTCACGAGCGGATGATTACAGCTTGATCCAGGCATCGCTCCAGTGGCTGCCGGTACCCGGTGCATAGTGGCCGGTCGAGCCGCCACACCAGCCGCTGTAGGGCCAGGGTTTGCACTCGTAGTCGCCACCGGCATTGCTGACCCGTTCGCCACTCTGATAAGCGGTGCCCGCAACATAGGTCGGGTAGCTGCCGTTACCACCGTCACTGTCACCACCCGGTGCCTGTTCCACCAATGCCAGGGTGAAGCGGCGCTCGAAGCCCTGTTTGCTCCCCTCAGCCATGCCCGCCAGCAACAGCTCGTAACTGCCAGCCGCTAGGCCAGACTGTGCCAGCTGCAGGGAACCCTGACCATCGATCAGGGCGCTGCCGGTGGCGACCGGATTGCCATCCTGCAACAGGGTCGCGGTGACGGTCACCGGGTTGGCGGTGGTCAGCGTCAGGCTGAAGTCGAGCGCGCCGTTGACGATGAGATATTCGGACGCCAGATCGGTGACGGTGAAGTCACTGCTGCTACCGGTCGTGGGCAGGATGAAGTCCCCGCTCAGGTAGGTCAGACCGGTCCAGCCAGAGCTGGTCAGCCAGTGTTTGCCATTGGTCTGATAGACGTTGGGCAACTGGGTGCACTGGTTGTTGTCATTGACGAAGCCGATACCGTAAAAGCCCGCCACATTCTTGTAGCAGAGCTGGCGACCATTCTGGTGCAGTACTGGCTGATCCAGCTTGCCCTTGTGGTGGAGTGACAGCCAGTCAAACTGGTTGATGGCCGAGACCAGCGGCACAAACTGGCCATCGGGCTGACGATAGCGGATCAGGGAACCGGCATCACAGAGCAGACCCTCAGCCTGCTGTTCTACGTAGCCGTAGTACTGCTCGCCATCCTGGAAGGTGAACCGGCAGAGATTGCCTTTCTCCGACTCTTTGGGGATCCAGCCCATCAGCAGTCGCTCCTGATTGGTCAGGGCCGCCAGCTGCCCGGCACTGAAGTCGCTGCCGTTGGCTACCCAGCCTTGCGGCATGGCAGAGAATTGCATGAAGTAGTGGTCGGTATAGTACATGTGGCTGTCAGCGCGATGCTTGCGAGCCCCCTGGCTGACCGAGTTGTAGCGATAGATGTCGTTTTCCGGCTTGTGGAAGCCGTTGAGATCATCGTCCAGATAGGGCAGGTCGCCCTTGCGGATATGGTAGTTGGCCATGCCCGTCATCAGGGGATGCCAGCCATGGCTGCCACGGGCAAACGCGCTCTCATGGCTGTAGGACTTCCCATCGAAGCCGTGGCCAAATTCGTGGGCAATGATGCCCCAGCTGCCGTAGTAGTGGCTGACAAAGTTAAAGGTATCGACCCCGGTGATGCCACCACTCCCCAGCCCGCCCCCCATGGCGGTGATCCCTAGGTTGAGGTAGGGGCGCGTCATCAGGCTGTGGTAGTAGTAGTCATAATCGGCTGCGGTAAAGATCCCGTTCGGCACATAGCTGTTGCCGCCATTGCCGAACATCTCGTAGCCGTTTACCGCCTTGAAGTTGTACCAGACGTGTTTGAACTCCTCGGTCGAGACCATGTAGGCCAGGTTGGTGGCGATGATTAGCCATTCGCGGGCGTAGAGGGCATTGATGGGGCGCCAGGAGCCGCTGGTGTTGGTGGCGAAGCGCACGTTCCAGCTTGGCTTGAGGCGTGCCAGCTTCTGGGCAAACGGATCCGAGCTGGAGCTGAACCTGTGCTCGAACTGGGCAGGCAGATTGATGCTGTTGTCGAGCAGGTTGTTGAGATCAAACACGCCATCGCGGCTGGCGCTGTTGAAGCGTCCCTGCTCGCCAAAGGCGCTCAGTGGCAGGGTGATTTGGGCATAGGCGGGCAGGCGATCGAGCTGGCCCAGGATCAGCCACTTGTTGATACCGTTCAGGCGTGACTCGATATTGATGTCATGCAGCTCTCTGGCGGCATAGTTGGTGATGCGCACCGTGTCGTTATCAAGCAGCTCGGTCTTGACCAGCGAATTGATGTTGACCGAACGCTGGGCGCGATCGATCAGCACCTCGTAGGGTTCGTCATTGCGCAGTATGTAGCTGACTGCGGCCGGCATCAGCTGATCGAAGATCAGCGGGCGAGCCGGCAACTGCTCGTCGGCCGTGAAGCTGATCTCCTTGCTCAGCAGCTGGTTGAAACCCAGGCCACGCTCGTTGGCGGTGACAAGCGCCGAGCCCGCCAGCTGGAGATCTTTCAGCGCCGCCACGGGCTGCTGGTTGATCTCCCGAACAGTAAAGGTCGGGTTCTTGAACTGAAAGTCGTTGGCGATCAGGGTATCGGCATCATGCCACTCGATGCGGTCCTTGAAGTTCACCACCAGCCGATCGCCATCCATGTCGATTTTTTGCAGATTGCTGTCGGCGATCACCTGCTCAGGCGCCAGCGGTGTGTTGCTGGCGATGGCATCAGCCAGTTTACGCAGGTCATAGATGTAGTAGTTTTTGCCGGCGGTGTGGGCCAGGAGATAGTCACCCACCTGATGGAGTTGCACCAGACGGTGGCTGTATTTTCCTTCAAAGGCGAGCCGACCGGCGATGGGGGTTTTGAGGCTGTTCTCCGGCGTCACATCCTGCTGGCGGTAGACCTTGATCTCGCTCAGCGCATCGGCCACCAGCACGTAATCCTGATTGGCAAAGACGGCCTGGGTGCGGTGCAGGCTGTTGCTGCCGGAATCCCGACCGGTTCCCAGGGTGGTGACATAGCGATGCTCGTCGGCCAGATCGAAGATATCGACCCGGTGCGAGTAGCGCGAGACCACGTAGAGCAGGTTGTTGCGGACAAACAATTCACTGACCTGGTTGTAGGCCGTGGCACTGCCGGTTTCGGTGCCGCGGATCTCGCCAATCTGCTGGCGGCTCGGGATATCGATAATGGCCACATGGCCCGGATTGCCGTTCTGGCTGACATAGAGCCGATCCTGATAGCGCTCGACCGCCGTGATCAGGCTGGCGTCCAGCCCCAGCTGGGCGGCCGTCAGCTCCTCACCTTTGTCCAGATATTGCAGCGAGGTGGCAAACGAGTTGACGCTGCAGGAGCTGGTCTCCATCACCACCCGGGTGCGTTCGCCATTCTGGATCTGGCCGTGGGGGAAGTACTCCAGCAGACAGCCGTTGCCGTAGTCATAGTTGCCAAAGCGCTTGTTGACCGCTACGACCCCACCGTCGTACCAGGTCAGCTCCCACTCCTCATCGAAGAAATCAAAGACGTTACGAATGGCTGTTTCGTCGAAAAAGTGGGGTTTGGGCAGATCGAACAGGATGTGGTTATCCGCTGTCAGCGGGTAGAGCAGGCCGTTGATGGCAAGGTGGCGCTTGCCATCCTTGATGATCACGTTCTGCTCGTCAGCCGCACTCTGATGCAGCGCGGCGAGACGCGCCGTCATCTGCTCGTAGTGCTCCTGATAGGTTTGTTTGAAATAGGCTTGTTCGCGCTCATCGGCCACGACATGGGCCGACAGCAGCAGTCCGAGCAGGGTGGCAAGCTTGGTGGTTCTTGGCATGGTGATTTCCTTATCTTGGTTGTTGTTGGACGTTTTTGGGTGCTTGGCAAGCATGTAAAAGAGAGGGGCTAACCCGTCCGGGTCAGTGCATCCTGCCCATCGGCAGCGTGGCCGACGGGCAGGATATGGGCGGGGGCCTGTCGGCCTCCGTTAGTGGTTGGGGCAAGGTCAGAGTTTGATCCAGGCATCGCTCCAGGCGCTGCCGGTACCCGGCGCATAGTGGCTGGTCGAGCCGCCACACCAGCCGCTGTAGGGCCAGGGTTTGCACTCATAGTTGCCACCGGCATTACTGACCCGATCACCGGCCTGATAGCTGGTGTTGGGGGCGTAGGCCGGGTAGTCACCCTCGCCACCGCCGCTGCTCTCTTCGGTCAGCGCAACCGGGAAGCGCTGCACCACCGGCTGCTGGCCGTCAGCCAGACCGGTGATGACTACTTCGTAACTGCCATCGGTGACATTGCTGCCCTGCAAAACCAGCGAGCTGGTGCCGTTAACCAGACTGGTGGTGTTGCCATAGCTGCGGCCGTTCTGCCCCAGAGTCGCGGTGATCTGCACCGGGTTGGCGGTGGTCACGTTGAAGCGGATGCTGACCTGACCGTTGACGATGGTGTACTCGCTCGCCATGGCGCTGACGGTGAAGTCGCTGCTGCCTTCGGCGGGTGGCGTTGTGCCGCCGCAGTCGCTGTCGCCCTGTACGCGCCAGACGCCCCAGTCACCCGTGGTGCCCGGCTCTTCGTTCTGGGTCCACCAGCCTGCCAGCCAGTTCTTGCCGTTGTGGCTGACGATGTCGCCGCCCACGTAGACCTTCTTGGCATCCCAGCTGTTTTCACAGACGGCGCCCTGCTCCCTGATGGTTACGTTGCGCTGCTGGGTTACCTGCTGACCGGCGCTGTCGCTCACCTGATAGGTGAGGATGTAGCGGCCGACCTTGCTGCTGTCGACGTTGCCGCTGACCTTGATTTGGGCGGTCAGGTCGCCATCTTCCTCATCGTGGGCGCTGACGCCGCTCATCGGATCGAAGGGGGTACCCAGCTCCAGCGTGGTGTCGGTGACTCCGCTGAATACCGGCTTCATGCTGTAGACCTCGATGGTACGTACCTGCTCAGTGACGTTGTTATCGCGATCGCTCACCTTGTAGGTGAGGGGGTAGAGGCCGATGCGCTGGCTGTCTACCGAGCCTTCCACCTGGATCTGGCCAGTCAGGTCGCCATCTTCCTTGTCGTTGGCGCTGACACCTGCCAGCGGATCAAAGGCGGTACCCTGCTTGATGCGGGTATCGCTCAGGCCGCTAAACACCGGCTTGCCGTTGTCGACCGGCGGCGTGATCTCCTGATCGTGGATGAAGGGGCCGTAGCTCTTTATGAAGGATTCGTTGTAGGAGTGACCGGCGGCGTTGCGGCCCATGTCCCAGTTGATGGACCAGGTCATCACGCCACGCAGCGGTTGTCCCTCGCTCTTCAGGCGGTTGAAGGCGTTGTAGAGCTTCTGCGGATCCTGCACATAGCCGGTGGCGGCGGCGTCGATGTTGGTCGGAATGCCGAACACCAGCTTGTCATGGGGGATCTTGTAGAAGCCGCGGGTACCGTTGCTCAGCGAATCCGCCATGTAGTAGATGAACTCTTCTTTCAGGGCATCGTTGTTCTGGGCAATCCAGCCGATGCCATCGATATAGATACCGTCGCCACCCTGGTTGTAGAACTGGGGATTGATCCAGTCGTAGTAGCCTTCCAGATTGCGGATATAGGGGATGTAGGCGCCAGTCTGGGTCAGATAGGGGAACTCCGGCGCCATGGTGATGAGGAAGTTTTTCCCCTGGGCGCGGTAGTGATCCTTGACCAGCCGCAGGGCCGCCGGGATCACGGTCTGGTTGTCGGCGGCAGTGATGGCGGCCTGTTCCAGGTCGATATCCAGCCCGTCGAAGCCATAGGTCTCCACCAGACGGATGATCTCGTCGGCAAAGGCCTGCTCCTGACCCTTGCGCAGCTCGATGTGCGCATCGGCACCGCCCAGCGCCAGCAGCACGGCACGGCCCTGACGGTTCAGTTCGGCGATCTGCTCGATAAACTGGCTTTCGCTCATGCCGATGGCCGGGTCGAGTTTGAAGGTGGGGATGGGATCGCTGCCATACACCTTCATGAAGGAGACATCGACCACGTTGTATTGCGGGTTGACCTGATCGAGCTTGACGCAGGGGGCGATACCGCCCTTGTAGCCCGAGCCGTCACACCAGTTGTGCCAATAGCCGACCACTACGCCGGACTGGGGGTTGACCATCGCCTGACCGGCACTGGCGGCATATGCCATGGGGGCGCCCATACCGAGCAGGCAGCCAAGCAGGGATAATTTGAGTTTGTTCATCGTCTCTCCGTACGGTGCAGATGGGGCGTCGGTTGTGACCGGACGTCCCCGGGGGCAGCCCCGCTGTCATAGGTGTTTTCCCTTAGACCGGTGGCTTTGCGTCGCGCCCTTTCGGGTCACTTTGCCTTTTTCACCCGATTTCTGTGCAGCACAGAGAATCAAGTGACCTGCATGGCAGGTTGCCTATGATAGATGCTTGAAAATAAATTAATCAATAGTTGGTTTTGATTCTAATTAACTGAAAAATATTGATAATTTGTTACAGTTACCACATTTTGTCCGTTTCCATGATTGAGCATGACGGTACTTGGCTGGCAGCTATGGCGCCGGTAAATGGCGACTTTTTGCCCCTTGAAAGTAGCGGTAAGAGCCAAAAAAGGCCCACAGATTCATTCTGTTACTGGCTGTTGATAGCAAAACTACAGCAACGGCAGAGATCCGGGTCGCAATGGCTGGAAAAGTACAGGGTTGCGGCGGATTCCCGCTTGATTATTGCGTGGCTTGGCCACATGTTAGAAAGCCATACAGAGCTGCTAAAGCGGTCTGTTCAAGACCAAACAAGAGGTAACCGGGATGAATAACCCTTTGCTGACAATGGATTCGCTGCCCCCTTTCAGCCAGATCAAGCCGGAGCAGGTTCAGCCTGCCGTGATTCAGGCGATTGCTGACTGCAAGCAGAAGATCAGCGATGTGCTGGCCCAGCGTGATCCCCATACCTGGGATAGCCTGATTGCCCCGCTGGAAGAGGTAAATGACCGTCTGTCACGGATCTGGTCACCGGTCAGCCACCTCAACTCCGTACTCAACAGCGAAGCGCTGCGCGAGGCCCATGATGCCTGCCTGCCGCTGCTCTCCGAATTCCAGACCTATGTTGGTCAGCATGAAGGGCTCTATCAGGCCTATCTGGCCCTCTCCCAGAGCGATGATTTCCCGCTGCTGAGCGGCGCCCAGCGCAAGGAGATCCAGAATACCCTGCGTGACTTCCGCCTCTCTGGCATCGGTCTGCCTGCCGAGGCGCAGCAGCGCTACGGTGAAATTCAGGCCCGCCTCTCCGAGTTGGCCTCCCGTTTCAGCAACAACGTGCTGGATGCGACCCAGGGCTGGCACAAGCTGGTGGCCGATGAGGCCGAACTGGCCGGTCTGCCCGAGAGCGTGCGTGCCGCGGCCCGCCAGATGGCTGAACTTAAAGGCAAAGAGGGGTGGCTGTTCACCCTGGATATCCCTTCCTACCTGCCGGTGATGATGTACGCGGACAACCGCGAGCTGCGCGCCGAGATGTATGAGGCCTTCACCACCCGCGCCTCCGATCAGGGCCCCAATGCGGGCAAGTGGGACAACTCCGCCATCATGAGCGAGCTGCTCACCTTGCGGCGCGAACTGGCCCAGCTGCTGGGCTTTGCCAACTATGCCGAGCTCTCCCTGGCCACCAAGATGGCGGACAAGACCGAACAGGTGGTGAGCTTCCTCACCGATCTGGCGGCCAAATCCCTGCCACAAGGCAAGGCTGAGCTGGAGGAGATCCGCACCTTCGCCGCCGAGCAGCATGGTCAGAGCGAGCTGGCAGCCTGGGATCTCGCCTACTACGCCGAGAAGCTCAAGCAGCACAAATTCGCCATCTCCGACGAGCAGCTGCGCCCCTACTTCCCCGCCAGCAAGGTGGTGAAGGGGCTGTTCGAAGTGGTGAAGCGGGTGTTCGGCATGAAGGTGCGCGAGCGCCTCGGCATCGACACCTGGCACCCGGACGTGCGCTTCTACGACATCTTCGATGCCGACGACGAGCTGCGCGGCAGCTTCTATCTCGACCTCTACGCCCGCGAGCACAAGCAGGGCGGGGCCTGGATGGATGTCTGTCTGGGTCGTCGCTACCGTCAGGATGGCTCGCTGCAAAAACCGGTGGCCTACCTGACCTGCAACTTCAACGGCCCGGTGGATGGCAAGCCTGCGCTGTTCACCCACAACGAAGTGGTCACCCTGTTCCATGAGTTTGGCCACGGCATTCACCACATGCTGACCCGCATCGATGTGGCCGGTGTCGCCGGTATCAACGGCGTGGCCTGGGATGCAGTGGAGCTGCCGAGCCAGTTCCTCGAGAACTGGTGCTGGGAGTCCGAGGCGCTGGCCTTTATCTCCGGCCATTACGAGACAGGCGAGCCGCTGCCTGCCGATCTGCTGGAGAAGATGCTGACCGCCCGCAACTTCCAGGCGGCGATGCAGATGCTGCGCCAGCTGGAGTTCGCCCTGTTCGACTTCCGCCTCCATCAGGAGTTTGATCCGGCCAATCCGGCGCAGCTTCCGGCGCTGCTGGATGAGGTGCGCAGTCAGGTGGCAGTGATGACGCCACCGGCGTTCAACCGCTTCCAGCACAGCTTCTCCCACATCTTCGCGGGCGGCTATGCGGCGGGCTACTACAGCTACAAGTGGGCCGAGGTGCTCTCTGCCGATGCCTTTTCCCGCTTCGAGGAGGAGGGGATCTTCAACCCGGCGACCGGACAATCTTTCCTGAAGAATATTCTGGAGAAGGGGGGATCGAAGGAGCCGATGGAGCTGTTCCGAGCCTTCCGTGGTCGTGAGCCCAAGGTGGATGCTCTGCTCAGACACAGTGGGATTGCCGCATGAGGCTGATGGCCACGACTGCACAGAGCCTCAAGCAGATACATTTTTGAGCCATAGTGGGATCAAGACGTGATTTCTGCGATAAAAAGGGACCTTTTGGTCCCTTTTTTCAAGGCTTTTTAATATCTTGCTGATTGCATATTTGCACAGCCTACGGCTCTTCAGTAGAGTCGTGTTCTAACCTTCAAGGAGAGAAAGCCACTTGCCATGAGGCGAGCACTCGATTCCGTCTGTCAAATCATCTCCAGTCTGGCTCACTCGAGCGGTCAGGGATATTTCGATACCTTTGTGAGTGAAATCGCCGCTGCTGTGATGGCTGATGTCGTCCTGATCGCCAGCAGGGAATCAAATGCTACCCACCTGACGGTTCAGACCGTCTATCCCTCCTCCCTTGACACCGATGCCCTGACGCTGCCACTGACTGACTCTCCCGATGCCATTACCTGGCAGGAGGGGGAAGCCTGGTTCAGCGATCGTCTGCTTCAGCTCTTTGCCAACGTTCCCCTTGCACAGGAGTGGCAACCTCAGGCCTATGCCGGGATTGTCCTCAGGAATGCAGATGGCGAGACCATAGGTATCTGCGCCCTGCTTTATCGTCAGCCGCAGGCCAATATGAGCAAGGTGATGGGGTTGCTCCGGTTGCTTGCTCCGTTGGCGGGTCGCGAGCTGGCGCTGATGCTGCAACGACAGCTGCCCTCCCCTCTGCCTGAACCGTCCCATGCATTGCAGAGCATGCTGTTCCAGGCTCCGGTGGGGATCGGCAAGCTGGACCTGGCTGGCCGTATCCTCTGGGCCAACCCGGCCATCGAGCAGATGCTTGGTTATCCCCTCGACGAGTTGCTGCAGCGATCCATCTCCGACATCAACCATCCCGAGGATTGGCAGGGCAGCCTCGTTTGCTACGAAGAGATCCGCCGTGGCGAGCGCAGCAGTTTCACCCGGGAGAAGCGCTACTTCTGCAAGGGGGGGCAGATCTTGTGGGGGCGGGTAACCGTCACCCTGATCCGTGACAAGCAGCAGCAGCCGGACTACCTGATGGTGCTGCTGGAGAATATCGATCCTCTCAAGCGCCATGCGGAGCAGCTCAAGCTCTCCCACCGGGTCTATGACAATCTCTCCGAGGCGATCCTGGTCTGTGATGCCGATAGCCGCATCATCTCGGTCAATCCGGCCTTCGAGCAGATCACCGGCTACAGCAGTGACGAGGTGCGAGGCCAGCGCCCCAGCCTGCTCAAGTCGGGGCTGCACGATCAGACCTTCTATGCCGACATGTACCATGCGCTGGAGCGGGTGGGGGTATGGCGTGGTGAGGTGTGGAACAAGCGCAAGAATGGCAAGCTCTATCCACAGCAGTTGATGATTAGCACCCTGCGGGAAGGTGGCAGGATCAGCCAGTACATCGCCATCTTCAGCGACCTCTCCCAAACCAAACTGGCCGAACAGAAGATCGCCGCACAGGCCAACTATGACAACCTCACCAGCCTGCCCAACCGCTGGCTGTTCAGTCGCTGTCTCAGCCGCTTCTGCGAGCGGGGCGAGCGCTTCGCCCTAATGGTGCTCGACCTCAACAACTTCAAGGCGGTCAACAACAGCATGGATCACCATGCCGGTGACGCCCTGTTGCGGGAGGTGTCGGACCGGCTGGTGAGCCGGGTGCGCACCGAGGACCTGGTGGCCCGCATCGGTGGTGACGAGTTCGCCTTTCTGGTGCCAGGCATCGTCACCCGTCGTCAGGCCGAGGTGTTTGCCAAGCAGGTTATCGGTAGCTTTACCCGTCCCTTCATGCTGGCCAACCAGCATCTCTATGTTACGGCAACCGTGGGGATGACCCTCTGCCCCGTCGATGGTAGCGAGAGTGACGAGCTGCTGCGCAACGCCGAACAAGCGCTGTTTGCCGCCAAGCGGCAGGGGCGGTTGATCGGTACCTACTGCTCCTCAATGCGGGAAGAGGTGCGTCAGCGCCACCAGATGCAACAGGATCTGGCGGAGGCGATCAAGCTGGAGCAGTTAACCATGGCCTACCAGCCGATCTGGGACAACCGCAGCGGTCGGGTCGCCAAGCTTGAGGCGCTGGTGCGCTGGTATCACCCCCAGTGGGGACAGGTGTCGCCAGCCGAGTTTATCCCGCTGGCGGAAGAGGCGGGGTTGATTCAGGGGCTGGGTGCGCTGGTGTTGTGGCAATCATGCCGGGATCTGGCTCGGTTGCAGCAGTCCGGCTTCCCTGATCTGCAGATGTCGATTAACCGCTCCACCATGGAGTTCCAGACTATCGACCCTGAGGCGAGCGAGTGGCTCAAGGTGATCCAGCACTTCGGGCTCGATCCTGCCGACATCGTCATCGAAATCACCGAATCTCTGCTGATGGAGAGCAGTGATCAGCACAGGGTGCGGATCGATGCCCTGCGCGAGGCGGGTTGCAAGCTGGCTATCGATGATTTCGGTACCGGCTACTCGGCCCTCAACTATCTGCGCTCTTTCCCGGTGGATCTGGTCAAGATCGACCGCTCTTTTGTGCGCCATATCCCCTTCAACGAGCAGGATCGGATGCTGCTGGACGGCATCATCAACATAGTGCACAACCTCGGTATGCAGGTGGTGATTGAGGGGGTAGAAACCCGCGAGCAACTCAACTTCCTCTGTCAGAAGGGATGTGCCTTCACCCAGGGTTATCTGCTCAGCCGCCCGCTGGCCTATGACGATCTCACCGAATATCTGCAGCTCAATGACAAGGGGATGTTTCTGCAGATCAGTTAGGGGGTTTACTCCTTCGATGTCATCTGTTCCTGTTTGGTTTTCAATGTCCGGTAATCCTCGCCGAGATAGCGCAAATAGATGCGATCCAGTACTCCCTCATCCTGCATCTGTTGCAGCGCCTTGTTGTAGGCAGGCAGCAGGTCAGCCTTCTGTTTGCCAAAACAGAGGTAGAGTGGCGTCGAATCGATAAAGGGGGTGAGGGCGCGGATCCTGACGTCCTGCTCTCTCGACAGAATGGGGGCAGAGAAGTAGTCCAGGATGATCATATCGACCCGGCTCTTTTCCAGCATCAGGAGCAGCTGTTTGTCGGAGTGAACCTTGATGGGCTCCCAGCCGGTGAAGTTCCTGATCTTGGCCGTGTAGTCATACCCCCTGACCATCCCTACTTTCAGCCCCTTGGCCATCTCCCACGAGAAGTTCTGTAACGGACTGTCGGTACGCACATAGGCGGCCAGCGGATAGAAGGCGGTGGCAAGGTCAGAGTGATAGCAACCGGGGAGAGGGGCGTTGTCGAGAATGCCATCCGCCAGCTGGGTGCTGACATATTGCTCGCAGCGTCCCCAAGGCAGTTCAAGCAGGGTGAGGTTCATGCCAAGGCGGCGCGCCACCTCTTGATGGATCTCCACCGAAATGCCCTCTTTCAGGTTGCCCTGTTCGGCATAGGAAAAGGGAGGCCAGTCTACGCCGCAGACCTTCAGGTTTGTGCCGCTCTGGGCGGCGAGGAGCAGGGCAATGAACAGGTTCATGGGATTTCCTCCCTACAGCGACTTGAAGGGGCTGTGGTACACTCGGTTCACTGAACTTAGAACGCATCCAAAGACCATGCAAATCCTCCTCGAAGACCCCGCCAAGGCCGCGCAGGCAGACGCGCTGGCCAGCCAGCTTGGCCAAATCGACCTTCCCCTGTTTGCTCTGGTGTTTACCCCGGAGCGGCTGGAGTTGCGCAAGCTGGATGAGCCCAAGCTGGGGGCCGTCTATGTGGATTTCGTCGAAGGGGCCGTCGCCCATCGCCGCAAATTTGGCGGCGGTCGTGGCCAGTCCATCGCCAAGGCAGTGGGGCTCAAGGCCGGCGCCACACCGACCGTAGTGGATGCCACTGCCGGACTGGGGCGTGATGCCTTCGTTCTGGCTTCTCTTGGTTGCAAGGTGACCCTGATCGAACGCAGCCCTGTGGTAGCCGCCCTGCTGCAGGATGGTCTGGCTCGAGCCGCCGAAGACCCGGAGATTGGCCCCTGGGTGCGCGAGCGGATGCAGTTGCTGCACGGCCCGGCGGTGGAGACCTTGCTAGGGCTAACCGAGCGGCCTGACGTCATCTACCTCGACCCCATGTTCCCCCACAAACAGAAGTCGGCGCTGGTGAAAAAAGAGATGCGGGTGTTTCAGTCGCTGGTGGGGCCGGATCTTGACGCCGATGCCCTGCTGCCGGCGGCGCTGAAGATGGCACAAAAGCGGGTAGTGGTGAAGCGACCGGACTATGCTGGCTGGCTCAATGAGCACAAACCCAGCATGGCTATCGAGACCAAGAGCAACCGCTTCGATGTCTATGTGATGGCGGCGCTGGCGGGATAACGCCGCACGCGAGGGGTAAAAGAAGAGGGCCAACCCGATGGGGTTGGCCCTCTTGCCATCTATTGGCCGTCTGACTGGGCTGGTGGAGCGAAGCGGATCAGCTTCTCCTCTCCCTGCCAGCTGAATCTCATGGTCGCCAGATCCGCCAGACTGAGTTGCTCGCCGCTGTGCAGCTGGAGATACTCTACTCCATCGCGGGCCTCTATGGTGCGGATCCGATCCGCCCACTGACGTCCGTCCCGACTGGTCAGCGCGACCGGCAACTGCCAGCTGGCGGCGATCTCCAGCCAGTCGTAGAGATCGCAACTGATGGGTTGGTAGGTGTTCATGTGCGGGTTGCCCTCTTGTCGCCGGTTACTGGAAATTGATGATGGTGGCGGGCGCCACCACCGCCTGGGCTTTCTGCACCTGTTCCAGTTGCAGCGGGTCGCCAGCCAGCGCCGGATCGTCCTCGTGGCCATTGCAGACCAGCGCCAGATCGTAGCTACCGAGATTAACAAATCCCAACTCGTAACCAAAGCCGCCACCGCTTTGCGGCAACACGGGCGCGCTGGCATAGAAGCCGTTGTCGCTGTCCGCCATGTCGGGGTAGTTGTCGTCACTTCTGGGTTGGTAGAAGTAGACGAAAGCCTTGTCGGTCAGCAGGCCGCCACACAAGCCAGCTGCTACCGTGCCCCTGACGATGGTGACCTGGGTGTTATTCACCAGCCGCACCCCTCTGGGCTTGAGCTTGTAGTACTGCTCGTGGCCGGGCAGCACCATGGCCTGGCGCAGGTCGAACTCGGTGGTGAAGGCGCTGAGGCCGTTTGCTGCGATGGTGAAGGCATCCAGCTTGAGCTCGCTGCTTGGCACTTCCAGCGGCTTGATCCCCCCATCATCCCGTTTGACGTAGGAGTAGGGGGTGCCATTCAGAAATTGGTTGCTGACCTCCCGTCCATCCAGTATCCGCAACCTCATCTGGCTGTAGTCACCGGGCATCACGCTCTGACCGGACAGCAGGGGGCGACTGGCGGATCCTTGATAACTCAGCAGGTCGATGTAGGTGAACTGCGGCCGGTCTGCACTGTCGAGCGGTATCGTCTCGCCGCTCGGGGTGCAGCCATCGTCCTGGGCCGAGGTGAGAAAACTGGCGGTGGTCCAGATCTGTTCGTTGCCGGCGACGGGGTGGATGCTGATGTTGGCGACGGCGATGCAGACCTTGCTGACCGCATCCACCGGGGCGTCGGAGAAGGCCAGCGAGAGCTGGGCTGGTTGTGGTTGGCTATTGCTGTCGCCACCACCGCCGCAGGCGGTGAGCAGGGTGGTCAGTCCGATCAGAGTCAAGGATTTCATGGCGTCCATTCCGGTTGGTTATGAAGACACCCCAACTCTAGTCGAACGTTGGTCATGAAGGGGAGGCTGGGCCCAGACGCAAGGGCGGGATCTGCCCGTCAGCCCAATAACATCAAGGTGCAGGCCTGAGTAGCACCAGTGTTGGCTGCGAAAGAGATTGTCGGAACGCCGGGGCACTGATTGGGCGTGGCCCAATCAGGCTTCCAGCAGGCGGGTGGGCCAGCCCATTTTCTGCTGGCGCTCTACCTCGAGGCGCAGCTCGCTGGCACGCAGGTAGTGTTCATCCATCCAGCCCTTGGGCAGGGTCAGGGTCAGTGACTCCTCTTCTGCCTGCAGGGTGAAGCTGGGCACTGTGCCCTGGGTGCGGCGCATGCAGAGGATCAGCGCGATGCGCAGGATACGGGCCAGCCGGATCGCCTGACGACCGGTGACTGCACCCTGTTTCTCCAGTGGTTCCAGCTTGAATTCGTCCCGCTGGTTGAACAGCAGGGCCGACAACAGCTTCTTTTGCGCAGGGGTAAAGCCCGGCATGTCGATGTTGTCGATGATGTAGGCGGCGTGTTGCGGCGCCTTCTTGTACTCGATACAGAGGCCGATCTCGTGCAGCAGGGCAGCATAACGCAAGATTGGGCGGCCGTAGCGTTTGGAGAGTCGCCAGGCCGGTTGCAGCAGGTTGAACGCCTCGACGGCGGTATCGCGCACCCGTTCGGCGTGCTCTTTATCCAGCTGATAGCGGCTGATCAGGCTGTCGGCGGTACGATCCCGGGCATCACAGTCGTGATTGTTGCCAAGCAGACCGTAGATCAGTCCTTCACGCAGGGCGCCACCCGCGAGGGTCATGCTCTCGATATCGAGGGTTTCGAAGATGGCAATCAGGATGGCGAGGCCGGAGGGGAACACTGTCAGCCGCTCGGCCGCCAGCCCTTCCAGCTGCAGCCGGTCGAGCTTGCCGCAGGCGATGGCCTGACCCATCAGCTCCTGCAGTTTCGGCAGGGTGACCCGCTCGCTCTTCCCTTGCGCCAGCATGATCTCTTGCAGCGCCTGTACCGTGCCGGAGGCGCCAACGCAGGTGCGCCAGCCAAGGGCTCGGTAATCATCCGCCACCTTCTCCAGCACCGCCTTGGCGGCAGCAATCGCCTGCTCGAAACGGGCTTCGGAGAGCTCACCATCACCGAAGTGATTGTTGAGCCAGGTGACGCAGCCCATGTGCAGGCTGTTGAGCAGTTTCGCTTCGCTGTGCTCGCCAATCACCAGTTCGGTACTGGCACCGCCGATGTCGATCACCAGCCGGTTTCCTTCCCCGGCAGAGGTCCAGGAGACCCCTTCATAGATGGTCTTGGCCTCTTCCTCGCCCGAGATGATTTCGATGCTGTGGTTGAGTACCCGTTCCGCTTCGCTGAGGAATTCGTCGACGTTGGTGGCAAGCCGCAAGGTTGCGGTGCCTACCACCCGGATGTTGTCGGCCGGGATGTCCTGCAACTGTTCGGAGAAGAGACGCAAACAGTCCCAGCCCCGCTCCATGGCGGCACGGCTGAGACGAAATTCCGGATCTAGCCCGGCTGCGAGGCGAACCTTGCGCTTGACCTTGGCGACGGTGCGCAGGGCACCGGCGACCTCGCGCACCACCAGCATATGAAAGCTGTTGGAGCCGAGGTCGATAGCGGCATAGAGAGGCGAGTTGTGCAACGGGCCTATCCTTTAGCTTTTGCGCGGCGGACGACGACGGTTGTTGCTGTTGCCACCGCCCTGGCGATCCCGCATGTTGCGGTTCACCGGCTGACGGTTGCGGAACACCCGTTTCGGCGGGGTCACGTCATCCAGCAGCGCTTCGCGATCATATTTGCTGACCGGAATGGCGTGGTGGATGTACTCCTCGATGGCCGGCAGGTTGAAGGCATAGTCTTCACAGGCCAGGCTGATGGAGTGACCGCTCTTGCCGGCACGGCCGGTACGACCGATACGGTGTACATAGTCTTCGGCGTCGTCGGGCAGGTCATAGTTGAAGACGTGGGTCACGTCAGGGATGTGCAGACCACGGGCGGCCACGTCGGTGGCGACCAGAATATCGAGCGCACCCTTGGTGAAATCCTCGAGGATCTTCATCCGCTTCTTCTGCGGCACATCACCGGTCAGCAGACCGACGCGGTGGCCGTCGTTTTCCAGCCAGGCGTGAACGTCTTCACAGACATGCTTGGTGTTGGCGAAGACGATCGCTTTTTCCGGCCACTCCTCTTCCATCAGGGAGAGCAGCAGCAACATCTTGTCTTCATTGGAGGGGTAGAACAGCTCCTCCTTGATCCGCACGCCGGTCATCTGCTCCGGCTCTACCTGCACATGTTCCGGATGGTTCATGTGTTCGTAGGCCAGCTCCTGCACACGCAGGGAGAGGGTTGCGGAAAACAGCATGCTCAGACGCTCGGTCGCGGGCGGCATGCGGCGGAACAGGAAGCGGATGTCCTTGATGAAGCCCAGATCGAACATGCGATCCGCTTCGTCCAGTACCACGACCTGAATGTTGCTCAGATCGATCACCTTGGACTTGAAGTAGTCGATGATGCGGCCAGTGGTGCCGATCAGGATGTCGACGCCCTGCTCCAGCACGGCCAGCTGCTTGTCGTAACCTTCGCCGCCGTAGGCGAGGCCGAGTTTCAGGCCGGTAGAGGCGGCAATGCTGTCGGCATCGTTATAGATCTGTACTGCCAGTTCCCGGGTGGGTGCCATGATGATGGCTCTGGGTTGATTAACCAGACGGGGCTTGGTCAGCGGGTGAGTCAGCAAATAGTTGAATGTCGCGGCCAGGAAGGCAATGGTCTTGCCGGTTCCTGTCTGGGCCTGACCGGCGAGGTCATGGCCCTCTACCAGCAGTGGCAGGGAGAGTGCCTGGATGGGGGTGCAATAGTGAAATCCCTTTGATTCCAGACCAGCCAGAACTTCGGGTTCGAGGCCCATTTGGGCGAATTTGTCGGTCGTTAAGTGTGTTTTGCTCATGGCGGTAGGTTATCAGGTTAGGCTTGCAATAATAAACAGGATCATTTCAAATAGGGCAACTATTGCCTTTATTGACGAGTCAATAAAGCCTTATTTACTGACTGGAGTTGGAGATGAGTGACAAGATTGTTCAGCTGAGCGATGCCAGCTTCGAGGCAGATGTAATCAAAGCCGATGGCGCCGTTCTGGTCGACTTCTGGGCCGAGTGGTGTGGTCCGTGCAAGATGATTGCCCCGATCCTGGAAGAAGTTGCCCAAGAGTACGAAGGTCGCGTGACCGTAGCCAAACTGAACATCGACCATAACTCTGATACTCCGCCGAAGTACGGCATTCGTGGTATCCCGACCCTCTTGCTGTTCAAGAATGGCGAAGTGGCAGCGACCAAGGTCGGTGCACTGTCCAAGACTCAGCTGAAAGAGTTCCTGGACGGCAACCTGTAATAATTAAAGAGGAGCGCATTGCAATAATGCGCTCCTTCTGTTTTATCACCTAGACGCTCATCCCGATTGGTGCTAGTTTATCGCTCGTTTGCTAACCTTTTTGCCTGACTCTTTGCTAACCACAGCCTGGCAATCAAATCCGATCAGCATCAATCCAGCAGACTGTCTCCTCATTTCAATCCTTGCTTACAGACTTTCACCACTATGAATCTGACTGAATTAAAGAACACTCCTGTGTCCGAGCTGGTCAAGCTTGGCGAATCCATGGGGTTGGAAAATCTGGCTCGGGCGCACAAGAAAGACATCATTTTTGCCATCCTCAAGGCGCACGCCAAGGGTGGCGAGGATATCTTTGGCGACGGTGTGCTGGAAATCCTGACCGATGGTTTCGGCTTCCTGCGTAGTGCAGACGGCTCCTATCTGGCAGGCCCTGACGATATCTACGTCTCCCCGAGCCAGATCCGCCGCTTCAACCTGCGTACCGGCGATACCATCTCCGGCAAGATCCGGCCACCGAAAGAGGGCGAACGCTACTTCGCACTGCTCAAGGTCAACGAGGTCAACTACGACCGCCCGGAAAACTCCCGCAACAAGATCCTGTTTGAAAACCTTACCCCTCTGCATGCCAACGAACGTCTGCGTATGGAACGGGGTAACGGCTCTACTGAAGATATCACCGCCCGTGTACTGGACCTGGCTTCCCCCATCGGTAAAGGCCAGCGTGGCCTGATCGTGGCGCCGCCCAAGGCCGGTAAGACCATGCTGCTGCAGAACATCGCCCAGAGCATCGCCTACAACCACCCAGACTGTGAACTGATCGTTCTGCTGATCGACGAGCGTCCGGAAGAAGTGACCGAGATGCAGCGCATGGTGAAGGGCGAAGTGATCGCTTCCACCTTCGACGAGCCTGCTTCCCGTCACGTTCAGGTTGCTGAAATGGTGATCGAGAAGGCCAAGCGTCTGGTCGAGCACAAGAAAGACGTGGTGATCCTGCTGGACTCCATCACCCGTCTGGCCCGTGCCTACAATACCGTTATCCCGTCATCCGGCAAAGTACTGACCGGTGGTGTGGACGCCAACGCCCTGCACCGTCCCAAGCGCTTCTTCGGTGCCGCGCGTAATGTGGAAGAGGGCGGCAGCCTGACCATCATCGCCACCGCGCTGATCGATACCGGCTCCAAGATGGATGAAGTCATCTACGAAGAGTTCAAGGGTACAGGCAACATGGAACTGCACCTCTCGCGCAAGATTGCCGAGAAGCGTGTCTACCCGGCCATCGACATCACCCGCTCCGGCACCCGCAAGGAAGAGCTGCTGACCACTGGTGACGAGCTGCAGAAGATGTGGATCCTGCGCAAGATTGTCCACCCGATGGGCGAGATCGACGGTATCGAGTTCCTCATCGACAAGCTGGCGATGACCAAGACCAACGACGAGTTCTTCGACGCCATGCGGCGCCAGCAGAAGTAAGTCCGGTCAGAAAATGACGAAACCGCGGCCCTGGTCGCGGTTTTTGTTTATCTGTTTTCCGGTTGCCCTAGTAGTATGAGATCCCGATGTCGCATGGATGGAGACGTCATGAAGCCTGTTGTCTGGTTATTGCTGGGATTGCTGAGTGCAATGCCAGTCTGTGCGCAGAGTGCTCCGGCTACGGTGACAGCCGAGACGTTGCAAACGCACCAGCGCTATCTGGCGAGCCGTCTGCAGCAAGGACAATTTGCCGCCATCGACTCTCTGCTGGCGACCCTGAGCCGCGAGCAGCGGGAGTTCCTGCTGTTGCAGCTGCTGCGGGATATTCCGGTTACCGCTCCTGCGTCCCCCGCGTTGCAACGCTGGGTCGAGGCACAGGCCGACAAGGCTCCCGAGTGGCTGCTGGAGCAGCAGGTAGACGGTTTTCTGGTGCAGCAACCTGTCTACGATTTTGCCGCGCAGGCCCGTCAGTTGCTGGGGGAGTGGCAACTGCACTCATTGGTGCAGCGCTATCAGCAGCAGCTTGCCCAAGGTAGCTTCCAGCTAAAGTCCCTCTATTACAGCAGTAACCCCGATATTGCCATGCAGCAGCAAGCCCTGTTGCTGGCCCTCGACGCCTTGCCGCAATCGATCTGGATGCGGGAGGCGCAAGCGCTGGCCAGCCGGAATATCTATCTGCCCGACAATCAGCTGTTGCTCCATCTGCTGCTGCGCACAGGTGAACCGGCGCTCTATGGCATGTTGTGGCGGCGGCCGGCAGATCAGGATGCGCTGCGCGCACTCGCCACCATCAACCGCTTCCATCATGGCAATACGGCCAGCTCCCTGCTGATTGCCGCCAGCGGCAATCCCGGTTTGAGAGAGCCGGCCCTGCGCCAACTGAGCGCGCTCTCCCCCTTGCCGCCGCAGGCCCAGAAATACCTGCTGGCGGAACTCTCCAACCGTCAATACGGGGCGCTGGTGGCCGGTCTGTTGATGGAGGTGGACGAGCCCCAGCTGCTCTCTGCGCTGGCCAGACGCCTCGGCCAGCGTGACATGCCACCCATTGCACCGAGTCTGCTGCCCGATTCGGGTACACCCGATGGGCAGCCAGGGTTATAATGCGTGACCTCCTGAACCCGGTTGGGAACTTGCATGAAATACAAGGATTTGCGTGATTTCATCGCGCAGCTGGAACAAAACGGACAACTCAAGCGCATCACCCGCGAGATAGATCCCTATCTGGAGATGACCGAGATCAGCGATCGCACCCTGCGTGCGGGTGGCCCGGCTCTGCTGTTCGAAAATCCCAAAGGCTACACCATGCCGGTGCTGACCAACCTGTTCGGTACCCCGGATCGGGTTGCCATGGGCATGGGGCAGCCCGATGTGGGCGCCCTGCGTCAGGTCGGGGTCTGGCTCTCCTATCTCAAGGAGCCCGAGCCGCCCAAGGGATTCAAGGAGCTGATGGAGAAGCTGCCGATCTTCAAGCAGGTGCTCAACATGCCGACCAAGCGGCTCTCTTCCGCCCCCTGCCAGCAGGTGGTGCAGGAGGGAGATGCGGTCGATCTCGACCAGATCCCGATCCAGCACTGCTGGCCCGGCGATGTGGCACCGCTGGTCACCTGGGGCCTCACCATCACCCGTGGCCCCTACAAGAAGCGCCAGAACCTCGGCATCTATCGCCAGCAGAAGATCGCCAAAAACAAGCTGATCATGCGCTGGCTGGATCATCGTGGCGGTGCCATCGATTTTCGCGAGTGGCAGGAGTCCCATCCCGGTGAGCGATTCCCGGTGGTGGTGGCACTTGGCGCCGATCCCGCGACCATTCTCGGCGCGGTGACGCCGGTGCCGGATACTCTCTCCGAATATGCCTTTGCCGGTCTGCTACGTGGCAGTCGTACCGAGGTGATCAAGGCCATCAGCTGCGATCTGGAGGTGCCCGCCAGCGCAGAAATCGTGCTGGAAGGCTATCTGGAACCGGGCGAAATGGCGCCGGAAGGGCCCTATGGCGACCACACCGGTTACTACAACGAGGTGGACGAGTTCCCGGTCTTCACCATCACCCACATCACCAAGCGGCGCGATGCCATCTATCACAGTACCTACACCGGCCGTCCGCCTGATGAACCGGCGGTGCTGGGTCTGGCGCTGAACGAGGTGTTCGTGCCGCTGCTGCAGAAGCAGTTCCCCGAGATTGTGGACTTCTATCTGCCGCCGGAGGGGTGCTCCTACCGGATGGCGGTGGTGACCATCAAGAAACGCTACCCGGGCCATGCCAAGCGGGTGATGCTGGGAGTCTGGTCATTCCTGCGCCAGTTCATGTACACCAAGTTCGTGGTGGTGTGTGACGATGACGTCAACGCTCGCGACTGGAAGGATGTGATCTGGGCCATCACCACCCGGATGGACCCGGCACGGGACACCACCTTGATCGAGCACACCCCGATCGACTATCTGGACTTCGCCTCGCCGATCTCCGGCCTCGGCTCCAAGATGGGGCTGGATGCCACCAACAAGTGGCCGGGCGAGACCAATCGGGAGTGGGGTCAGCCCATAGTGCAGGATGAGGCGGTGAAGCAGAAGGTCGATGCCATCTGGGATGAGCTCAATATCCTCGGATGAGGCAAACATGACAGCTTTGCTGCAAAAAGTGATGCGATCCGCACTGATTTGAGTATTCTCGACTGACGGGGCCAGGGCTGCTGGTCGTCACTCCATAGTGAAACAATGAGCGAAGCGGGCCGAGCGAGCCCGCCACAAGGACAAGAATGCAACGTATCAAATGCCGCGTAGAGGAACTGCGCGAATATGTCGACACCATCTGGCATGTGGCCCTGACGCCGCAGCAAGCGATCAGCTTCAAGCCGGGCCAGTATCTGCTGGTGGTGATGAGCGATTCGGACAAGCGCCCCTTCTCCATCGCCAACTCGCCGACCCGCCCGGGCGTGCTGGAGCTGCAGATCGGCGCCACTCCCGAGAACGCCTACGCCGGTCAGGTGCTGGCCCGCATGCGCGAGCAGGGGGAGATCGAGGTTGAATTGCCGGCTGGCAAGGCGTTCCTGCGCGATGAATCCCCCCGTCCGCTGATCCTGATGGCGGGCGGCACCGGTTTCTCTTACGCCCGCTCCATTCTGGAGTACCTGATCGACACGGGCAGCAAGCGTCCGGTGTTCTTCTACTGGGGTGTGCGTCAGGCTCACTGGCTTTACGAACTGGAGCAGATGCAGCAGTGGGAGCGTGACTATGCGCCGCTCACCTTTATTCCGGTGGTGCAGGAGCCTGACGCCGACTGGACCGGCAAGAACGGACTGGTGCACAAGGCGATCATGGATGACTTCGTCAGCCTCCACGACTACGACATCTATGTCGCCGGCCGTTTCGAGATGGCGGGTGCCGCGCGTGAGGAGTTCAAGATCCTTGGCGCCGAGCCGGAGCGCATCTTTGGTGATGCCTACGAATTTATCTGACGGGATCCCCGCTTGGATGACGCAGCCCCCGGTTTTGCCGGGGGCTTTTTTTGTGGCTGCCGCAGTACCTGATCGTACCGAATGGTTGGATTATCGCGGCGTTATCCCATTATTTTTCAATATTTTGGCTATGAATGGCTACTAATCTGGCTTGGCTGGTGGCATCTTTGTTTGGATTGACAAGAGTATCCATAGAGCAAGCACAAGGAGGCGCAGTGTTAAGCAAAGAGGCAAGGGGGCAGCCCGGGTATGATCGGGAGGCACCCTGCGCGACTGAGCTGGCCGCCATGCCGGAACCCTCCTCCGGTGGTGATGCGTTTGCCCGTTTGCAGGCTGATATCGCCGCGCTAAAGCATGACAATGGTCTGTTGCAGGAGAAGCTCAATGCCGCCCTCGATGGCACCGGCATTTGCCTCTGGCAGGGCACCATTCCCACCGGTGAGCTGCGGGTCTTCAATCTGCAGAACTTTCAGGCCGGTGACATGGCCCCTCATTTCGATCAGTGGAGCGCCAAGCTCCATCCCGACGATCGCGCCCATGCCATGGGCAGCTACTTTGCCCACCTTGAGAGGAAAACGCCCTTCTACGAAGCTGAATACCGCACCATCAGCCCGGGCGGGGAGATCACCTGGCTGTGGGATCGTGGTCGCGTCGTGGAGTGGGATGATGAGGGCAGGCCATTGCGGATCATGGGCTCCCATATCGATATCACCCAGCGCAAGGCTTATGAGCAGCGGCTGGCAGAGCGTGCCAACTGCGATGCGCTCACCGGCCTGCTCAACCGGCAGGGATTTGGCAAGGCGTTCGCTCTACAGCCGCCACAAGGGACGGGGGCACTGCTCTTTATCGATCTGGATGACTTCAAGGGGATCAATGACCAGTTGGGCCACGCTTGTGGTGATCAGGTACTGCAGCAGATGGCGGAGTGGTTGCGTCTCATTATGCCGGGTTCTGCCCTGTGCGGCCGTTACGGCGGTGACGAGTTTGTGGTTTATCTGCATCGTGATGTATCAAACCATGCTCTGGCTCATCTGGCCGATGCCCTGATCTGCCGGATGCATGGTTACGTGCCCAAACCCGGTTGCCCGCAGCGGGTGGGGCTGAGTATCGGCATCGCCCTGTGGGAGGAGCAACCATTGAGCTTCCGACAGGCATTGGAGGTGGCCGACCGGGCCATGTACGAGGCCAAGGCGCGCGGCAAGCGGGCCTGGTATCTGCTTCAGGTGTGATGCTTTTTACAGGTTCAATACAAAGCAAAAACCCCAGCTGAGCTGGGGTTTTCGTTATTCGCCTTTGGCGCCGAGCTGCTGCTCGAGCTGAGCCAGCTTGCTTTCGAGGGCGGCCAGTTTTTCCCGGGTACGCAGCAGCACCTTGGTCTGCACGTCGAACTCTTCACGGCTGACCAGATCCAGCTTGCCCAGCTGCGCTTGCAGTACCTGACGCATCTTCTTCTCGGCCTCTTCACCCATGCTGCGAATGCCGGGTGGCAGGGAGTTGTGCACCTGCTTGGCGATCTCTTCCAGTTTCTTCGGGTCGATCATGATGTCCTCCTTAAGCGTTGGCGGACATTCTACCGACAATTCCCTCACTTTGCCGAGATCGCGGCGGCTTTTTAGTCGTGATGGTGCCCGCTGGCTGGTCGGGTCTGGTTAATCACTCACTGTTGTTACCCTTGCGCCCCTTTGTTGACGTAAAACCTTGATTCTCTCCACAAACCTGAGCAGAAGATGACCAACATGAGTCTCGTTGGTTGTTGGTTTTATGTTAACGTCTTGCAGTCGCGGTCGTGATGGCCTCGTTGGCTGGTGATGGATAACAACCCTATAAAAAGAGAATAAAAAATGAAGAAGAAGCTAATTTATGCAGCTGTTGTCAGCGCTCTGCTGAGCGGATGTGGTGGAGATGACAACAAGGGAGATACTACCAGCTCCCTGGACTATGCCCTGAGTGGAGCCAATGGACTTCGCCCGAGTGTGCTGGCCCCCCGCGCCAGCGATGGTACCCTGAAGTTTTCGACAGAAACTGCTGATCTGTCGAACCCGGTATCTGCCCTCTCCACCCTTGATGGCTGGTCAACCACCCAACCCGTCCAGCTGGTACCGGCGACCGTGACCGGTGTCTCTGTGCCGGCCCCGGCGGCCAGCGAGTATGTCTCTGCCGTTGCGCCCCTCTACCTGCTGGAGCTGGTACTGGATCCGGTGACTCAGCGACCCGTTGGAGTGAAGAACAATAAGCCTCTGACCTATGGCACTGACTTTGTGGTGAGTGATGGTGGCGGCAAACTCAATCTGGTTCCGCTCAAGCCGCTCAATCCCTCTTCCTACTACATGATCGTGGCGACCGACTCCCTCAAGGACAGTCGTGGTACGCCGCTCAAGGCCGGCGGTGATTACAGCAACTTCAAATCGACGGCTGGTGCAACCGCGCAGGAGCAGACCATCAGCAGCCTGATTGTGCTGCAGGAAGCGTTGTTCAAGGCCGCTACCGGGATTACCGGCGATCGGGTGATTTTCTCCGACTGGTTTGCCACCCAATCTGGCGCCGATGTGCTGCTGGCTGTGAAGGGAGCTGCGGCCACCGTGTTGCAGAGCCCGACCCTGGATGCCGCATCGTTGTGGAAGCAGGACGCCAAAGGCAACACCAGCCTGCCGGGGACCTATACGATTGATGCGCTCAATGGCGGGGTGGATTTTCTGACCCAGCTGGCGAACGAGCCATTCTTGCCGCAGAAAGATCGTGATGCGATTGCTGCCGCTGTGGCGGCTAATGGCACCCTAAATGGAGTCGCAGCGGTAACCAAGGTTTATACCGGCACCGTCAAACTCCCTTACTTCCTCTCAACCCCGGCGATAGCCGGCTCCTGGGACAAGGCCAAGACCCAATCTTGGCATGGCGCCATTCCCAGCCTCTATGCCATCGCCAATGCGTTGAAAGCGGGTGATACCGAGGTGATCGGTGGGCTGGTCGGGGCGGGTGTGGACCCAGTACTGCTGGGTGAGCTGATCGCCGATCCGAGCCGTCAGGCCGATCTGCTGAGGGAGGCGAGCAAGCTGATCGGGGTGACCCTCACCTCGGGTGGCAAGCCGCTGGATGCCGAGCGCAATATCGGTCGTTTCAACCCGCTGCCGACCCTGACCGAAGTACAATCTGTACCGCTGCGGATCTTTGCCCCCACCACTGACCTCAGCACTGTCACCGATGTGATCATCTATCAGCACGGGGTCACCTCCATCAAGGAGAACGCCTATGCGCTGGCGCTGAGCCAGATAGGTGCCGGGTTAGACCCATCAGTGAACAAGGTGGTTGCTGTGGTGGTGATCGATCACCCGCTGCACGGTGAGCGTGGCTATGCCCTGAGCGGCAGCATGGATACCGTCACCACCTCCGAGAACCCGACTCCCTATCTGAATTTGGGTTATCTGACGGTGGCGCGGGACAACCTGAAACAGAGCGTGGCCGATCTGCTTGGCCTTCGCCTGGCTGTCGGTCTGGCCAATGCCAAGGGGCTGGGTGGCCAATTGGGTGGTGCTGGTCTAAAGGTGCATTTCCTCGGTCACTCACTCGGTGCCATTACCGGGGCCAATCTGCTGGCTGTCGCCAACCAGACCACCGGCAGTGCTCAGGCTGATGCCCTGTTCAAGTTCGATACCGGCGGTCTTGCGATGCCGGGTGGCGGCATCGCCCCGCTGCTGCTCAACTCGCCGAGCTTCGGGCCGACCATCAAGATGAGCGTGCTCACCTCGGGCAGTCCTGAGTTGAAGGCCGGGTTTGAGGCTTATGCTCCCGGTTGCCAGACGGCGGTGCCGACCTGTTTCGTGAACGAGTTCCTGCCCAGTCTGGATGCGGCTACTCAGGCGGGGGCTGCGAGCACCTTGCAGAGCTATACCTTTGCCGCCCAGTCAGTGCTGGACTCTGCGGACCCGATCAATCTGGGCAGTGGCGTCGCCAAGAGCTTCCCGCTGTTCGCCACCGAAATTGTTGGTGATGGGGCGCTCAGCTTACCGGATCAGGTGATCCCCAACAGCATCGCCTCCGCGCCTTTGGGTGGTACCGAGCCGCTGTTCCGGGTACTGGGTTTGCAAGAGCTGAAGGGTTCCGGCGTGCTCCCGGCGGGTCACCATGCTGCGCGCTTCCTGAAAGGGGGCCATAGCTCGCTGCTGGCCCCTGACGAGAACTTTGATCCGACTGGCGCGGTCACCACCGAGAGCCAGACCCAGTTCGCCAGCTTCTTTATGAGTGGCGGTGCGGCGGTCAAGGTGACTGACGACACCCTGCTCAAGCAGTAACTGCGCAGACCATAAGCAAACGCCGCCCTTCGGGGCGGCTTTCTCGTTTCTGCAACTGCTGAATAATCAGGTCGGCTGGTGGTTGCGATCCAGCCAGCCTTGCAGCAGGCCGGCCAGCAGACCGGTCAGGTGGGCGATGTTGGCGGTGCTGGTTCCGAGCATGTCGAAGAAGCCGAGCACCATCCAGAACAGCATAAAGCCCATCAGCGCCGGTGGCAGAGTCAGGCCACAGGCCGGTTGCAGCTTGCTGCGCAGCCAGCAGTAGCCGAGCAGGGCATAGACCACGCCGGAGAGGCCGCCAAACAGCGGGCCGCTGGCGAAGAACTCGGCGATATTGGGCAGGGCGGCGCCCACCAGCAGCAGGATCAGCAGCTTGCCGCTGCCGAGGCGCTGTTCGATCTGGCCGCCGAGATACCACCACCAGAGCAAGTTGAACACCAGATGGAGCACCGAGAAGTGGATCAGGGCGGGGGTGAAATAACGCCATGCCTGCCAGTCGGTGAACTGGGCCAGCGTCGGGTGGAATGCCAGTTCATCGTAGATGGGCAGGCCGATGGCCTCGATCCCGTAGATGGCGAGACAGGCGATGATAACCACCAGCGTCAGTGGCCCCGCCTGATGGAGGAAATCGGTGATGGGGTCCGTCATCCCCTTGCTGTAGTCGATGCGAGCATCGGCGCGGCCGGATTGCCAGGAGGCTTCCATATAGCGCGGGTGGCCCGGCTCGGCCAGAAAGCGCTTCACCTCCAGCTGGGCCTGAGCGAGGCGTTGCTCGTCCGCCAGCCAGATGGTGACCCCCAGCTCGGACTGGGTCAGCTCGCAGGAGATCCCTAGCGTCGCCAGATAGTCCACCAGCGCCTGCGCCATGCGGGCGTTGTCGAGCACCAGCAGCTGGATCATGCCTCGCCTGCCTCGCCTGCCTCGCCTGCCTCGCCTGCCTCGATGGGAAACTCCCTGCGCCACGCCTCGAAGCCGCCATCCAGACTGTAGACCTCGTCATAACCCTGTTGCAGCAGGTATTGGGCCGCCCCTTGACTGCTGTTGCCGTGATAGCACATCACGATGACCGGGGTATCGAAATCCACTTCATTCATAAAGCGCACCAGGGTGCCATTGGTGAGGTGGAAGGCGCCGACCGCGTGGGCCGCTTCAAAGGATTGCGGGTCGCGAATATCCACCAGACGGGCTTCACCCGCGCTCAGTTTCTGGTGGGCATCATGGGCATTGATATAGGCAAACTGGTCCATCGGGATGTCCTGCGAATAGGTTGATTACGGGCCAGTGTACCGCAAGCTTGGGCGCAAACTAACCCCACAAAAGATAAGGGAGCCAGCGGCTCCCTTGTTGATATGGCATGCGGGTCAGTGGGTTAACCGCCCAGATAGGCCTGCCGCACTGCCGGGTTGGCCAGCAGGGCGGCGCCCGTGTCTTGCAGCACCACGTGGCCGTTCTCCAGCACATAACCGCGGTCGGCCAGCTTGAGCGCCTGGTTGGCGTTCTGCTCCACCAGAAAGATGGTCATCCCCTTCTGGCGCAACTGCTCAATGGTGTCGAAGATCTGCTGGATGACGATGGGGGCCAGCCCCAGCGAGGGTTCATCCAGCAGCAGCAGGCGTGGTTTGCTCATCAGGGCACGGCCGATGGCCAGCATCTGCTGCTCGCCGCCGGACATGGTGCCCGCCCGTTGTTGCAAGCGTTCGTGCAGGCGCGGGAACAGGGTGAACACCTGATCCAGCAGGCCATGCTGCTCGGCCTTGTCGACGAAGAAGGCGCCCATCAGCAGGTTCTCCTCCACCGTCAGGCGGGCGAAGATGCGGCGCCCCTCCGGCACCACGGCGATATCCTTGCGCATAATGCGGGCGGTGGTGAGGGAGCTGATCTGTTCCCCCTCAAACCAGATGGAGCCGCTGCTGGGCTTGGGTTCACCGCAGAGGGTCATCAGCAGGGTGGTCTTGCCCGCGCCGTTGGCGCCGATCAGGGTGACGATTTCACCCTCTTTCACCTCGACGCTGATATCGTGCAGCGCCTGAATTTTGCCGTAGTGGGTCGATACGTTGCGAAGTTCTAACATCTTTTTGTCCTTACGACTCGCCCAGATAGGCCTTGATCACTGCCGGATTGTTGCGGATTTCGTCCGGCTTGCCGTGGGCCAGCGGGGTGCCCTGACTGACTACGAAGATGCGGTTGGAGATACCCATCACCAGCTTCATATCGTGTTCGATCAGCAGCACCGAGACCCCGAATTCGTCTCGCAGGCTCATGATGAGCTCGTCCAGCTCGTCGGTCTCCTTCGGGTTGAGACCGGCGGCCGGTTCGTCCAGCATCAGCAGCTCGGGACGGGTCGCCATGCAGCGGGCGATCTCGAGGCGGCGCTGCTGACCGTAGGCCAGATTACCGGCGGCGCGGTTGGCAAGATCCTTGAGGCCCACTTTATCCAGCCAGAAGGCGGCCCGCTCCAGCCCCTCCTGCTCGGCACGGCGGAAGGCCGGGGTCTTGAACAGGCCGGCGATAAAGCTGGTGTTGAGGTGCTGGTGCTGGGCAACCAGCAGGTTCTCCACCGCCGTCATCTCCTTGAACAGCCGCACGTGCTGGAAGGTACGCACAATCCCCTTGCGTGCGATGAGGTGGCCGGGCAGCCCCTGGATTTCCTCACCCTTGTAACGGATGGTGCCGCCGCTCGGACAGTAGAAACCGGTCAGGCAGTTGAAGATGGTGGTCTTGCCCGCGCCGTTGGGGCCGATGATGGAGATCACCTCACCCTTGTCGATATCCAGCTTGACCCCGTTGACGGCCAGCAGGCCCCCGAAGCGCATCGATAGATCAGAAACTTCCAATAACTTCTGATGTGTACTCATTTCTTCAACTCCAGATGCGGACGGGTCATCGGCAGCAATCCCTGTGGCCGCCAGATCATCATGAACACCATCAAGAGGCCGAACATCAGCATGCGGTACTCGTTGAATTCGCGGGCCAGCTCCGGCAGTACCGTCATCACGATGGCAGCCAGCACCACCCCGATCTGCGAGCCCATGCCACCCAGCACTACGATGGCAAGCACGATGGCCGACTCGATAAAGACGAAGGATTCCGGGCTGATAAAGCCCTGCCGCGAGGCAAAGAAACTCCCCGCGAAGCCCGCGAAGGTAGCGCCTATGGTGAAGGCGGTCAGCTTGATGATGGTAGGGTTGAGCCCCAGCGATTTGCAGGCGATCTCGTCTTCCCGCAGCGCTTCCCAGGCGCGGCCCAGCGGCATGCGCAGCAGGCGGTTGATGACGAACAGGGTCACCACCACCAGCACCAGCGCCATCAGGTAGAGGAAGATCACCTTGTGGTTGGCGTTGTAGGTAATGCCGAAGAAGTTGTGGAAGGTATCAAAGCCCCCATCCTTGACGGTGCGGTTGAACTCCAACCCCCCCAGCGTCGGCTTGGGGATGCCGGAGATCCCGTTCGGGCCGCCGGTCAGGGTGGTCATGTTGTTGAGCAGGATGCGGATGATCTCGCCAAAACCCAGGGTGACGATGGCCAGATAGTCCCCCCGCAGCCGTAGCACCGGGAAACCGAGCAGGAAGCCGAAGGTAGCGGCCATCAGCCCGGCGATGGGCAGGCACTCCCAGAAGCTCAGCCCGAAGTAGGTGTTGAGCAGAGCATAGCTGTAGGCGCCGACCGCATAGAAGCCGACATAGCCGAGATCGAGCAGGCCGGCGAGGCCGACTACCACGTTCAGCCCCAGCCCCAGCATGATGTAAATCAGGGTGAGGGTGGCGAGATCGATGGCGCCGCGAGAGGCCATAAAGGGCCAGCTCACCGCGAACAGCAGCACCAGCACGGCGGTGAGGTTATAGAGCTTGGGCGCCTCTTCCGGGCTCGGCAGCACCAGCTTGGTAAAGCCGACCGAGAAGCCGCTGATGGAGGCCTGAAACAGCTTGGCGATCTGGCCGCGCAGCATCTGGAACCAGAAAACGAGGGTGGCGCCCCCCAGTAGCCAGGCCAGCGACACATCGAGGCGGCTCACTACCTGCAGGCTGGCGCCATCGGTCTCCAGCTTGAAGCCGAGCAGCCAGAAAGATAGCACCAGCAACACCAGGCTGGCGATACAGGCGTGGATAAATTGATGTTTCATCACACTTTCTCCACTTCCGGACGACCCAGGATGCCAGTCGGCATAAAGAGCAGCACAAAAATGAGCAGGGCAAACGCCATCACATCTTTGTACTCGGTGCTGAGATAACCGGCGGTGAGCGCTTCAACCACGCCGAGCAGCAGGCCGCCCAGTACGGCGCCCGGAATGCTGCCGATACCGCCCAGCACTGCGGCAGTGAAGGCCTTCAGACCGGCCATAAAGCCGAGGTAGGGGTTGATGACGCCGTAATACATGCCGAGCAGCACCCCGGCGACGGCGGCCAGCGCGGCCCCCAGCACGAAGGTGATGGAGATGACCACGTGGGTGTCGATGCCCAGCAGGTTGGCCATCTTGATATCTTCCGAACAGGCGCGGCAGGCGCGGCCCATGCGGGAGCGGCCGATGAACTGGGTCAGCGCCAGCATGGTGATGAAAGTCACCACGAAAATGATCAGCTGCATATAAGAGAGGCTGGCCTGAAAACCATCCTCCCCCCCCAGGGTCCAGCCACCGGAGATCAGGCTGGGCATGGCGATATCCCGCGAGCCCTGAGCCATGCGCATCATGTTCTGCAAGAAGATCGACATGCCGATGGCGGAGATGAGGGGGATCAGCCGGTTGCCACCGCGCAGTGGCCGGTAGGCGACTCGCTCGATGCTCCAGCCATAGGTGCCGGTGATGATGATACTGACCAGGAAGGCGCCCCCCAGCAGTAGAAAGGTGCTGTCGATGCCCATCATCATGAGCCCCGCCATCACCATAAACGCGACATAGGAGCCGATCATGTAAACCTCGCCGTGGGCGAAGTTGATCATGCCGATGATGCCATAGACCATGGTGTAGCCAATGGCGATCAACGCATAGGTGCTGCCTATGGTTAATCCGTTCAGCAGTTGCTGAACGAGATAAAGGAGGTGTTCGGACATACTGCGTTCCCTGTACTTGCCCGCAAAGAGAGGAGGGGGTGAGCGTACTCACCCCCGATCGGCAGATTATTTGACTTGGCTGGAAGTACCGTCAGCGTGCCACTGGAACACACCAAATTCGAAGCCTTTCAGGTCACCGTTAGGTGCCCAGGTCAGGGGGCCCATCACGGTATCGATCGGTGCGGCCTTGATGGCGGCGGCAACGGCGGCCGGGTCATCTTCACCCGCCTTGGCGATACCGGCAGCCAGGCTCTGCACCGCGGCATAGGTGGTCCAGACGAACGGGCCGGAGGAGTCCTGACCCTTGGCCTTGAACGCCGCCACCAGCGGGGCGTTGGCAGGCACCAGATCGTATTTGTTCGGCAGGGTCACCAGCAGGCCTTCGGAAGCCGGGCCGCCGATGGCGGAGATATCCTTGTTACCGACCCCTTCCGGGCCCATGAACTTGGCTTTCAGCCCCTTCTCGCCAGCCTGACGCAGGATCAGGCCCAGCTCAGGGTGATAGCCGCCGTAGTAGACGAAATCGACGTTCTCTTTCTGCAGCTTGGCGATCAGGGCGGAGAAGTCCTTGTCACCGGCGGTGATCCCTTCATAGGCCACCACCTTCACGCCAGCCTTGTCCAGTGCTGCTTTGACGCTGGAGGCGATCCCTTCACCGTACTGCTTCTTGTCGTGGATAACGGCGACGCGCTGGGGTTTGACCTGCTCGATGATGTACTTGGCGGCAGTCGGGCCCTGATCGCTATCCAGACCGATGGTGCGCAGAGTCAGCTGGTAACCGCGCTCGGTTATCTTGGGGTTGGTGGAGGCGGGGGTGACCATCAGGATCCCCTCGTCTTCATAGATGTCGGAGGCGGGCAGGGTATTGTCGGAGCAGAGGTGGCCGACCACGAACTTGACGCCATCATTCACCACCTTGTTGGCGATGGCTACCGCCTGCTTGGGATCACAGGCATCGTCATAGATGACGGCTTCGATCTGCTTGCCATTGATACCGCCAGCCTTGTTGATTTGCTCGACCGCCATCTTGCCGCCGGTGAACTGCATGTCCCCGTACTGGGCAACCGGGCCGGTGAGCGGGCCTGCGATACCTATCTTGATGGTGTCTGCCGCGTGTGCGATGGAGATCGATCCAAACAGAGCCAAAGAAACCGCTGCGCTTACTGTAATTTTGCTCAACTTATGCATTGATTCGTCCCTTAATCAGTGGATTGTTTCATTTACGAGTGCCATTCCGGATCGACATCCCGTGCATCCGGCTATAGGTATGGTTCTATCATTCCTCACGGGGCAATAACAAGCTGTTAAAGATACTAACCAGAGGGGGTGGGGTGGGCTTATTTTGAAATAAATGACCTGTCATTTGTGTTGAATTGGAATTTAGTATCGATTCTTCGCCTTAACATCTTGGTAACCAGAGGTGATTATGATGAAGCACAGAGGATTAGTCTGGTGATATTTTACTCTGATGGTGCTCCCATTTTGACCATTAATCGTTTGCGCAAACAGAAATGAGCGCCTAAATTAGCCGGCATTGACAATTCCGTGGCAGAGCCCGTTAAAACCAAGCCTTTATTCGGGAAATCTGCTAATGTTCCGCCTTTGACAGTCAGGAGACAGAGATGGCCACTATCAAGGATGTCGCCTCGCGCGCAGGCGTATCCATCTCCACCGTCTCACATGTGCTCAACCACACTCGGCGGGTCAGCGAAGACGCGACCCAGAAAGTGATTGAGGCGGTGGCAGAACTCAACTACGCGCCCAACTCGGTAGCGCGCAGTCTTAAGATAAATTCGACCAAGACCATTGGCATGCTGGTGACCACCAGCGTAAACCCCTTCTTCGCGGAAGTGGTGCAAGGGGTTGAAGCGTACTGCTTCGAACAGGGCTACAGCCTGATCCTCTGCAACACCGAAAACCAGCCGCCTCGCCAACAGCATTACCTGAGAATGCTGATGGAAAAACGGGTGGATGGTCTGCTGGTATTGGGGACCGATATCGACACCCCGTTGCGCGACATGCTGCGCATCCACAAGAACGTGCCGCAGGTGGTACTGGATTGGGGGACGGAGTGCGATTTCGCCAACGTCATCAACGACAATGCCCGCATCGGCGCTCGCATGGCCGTACGCCATCTGCTGGAGCTGGGGCACCGCGACATCGTCTGCATCACTGGCCAGCTCTCCAAGCCGACCACTCAGCAGCGACTGGACGGGGTACGTGATGCGCTGGGCGAGCACGGTCTGACCCTTAAAGATGAACAGGTCTTTGAAGGGGACTACGAGAGCCAGAGCGGCTTCGATGCCATGCAGCGCATCCTGGCCCTGCAGCCTCGTCCGACTGCGGTCTTTGCCTTCGATGACCCCATGGCGATCGGCGCGATTTGCGCTGCCTGGGAAGCGGGAGTCAAGGTGCCGGACGATATCTCCATCATCGGCTACGACGATGTGGAGATGGCGCGCTTCTCCAGCCCGCCGTTGACCACCATCCGTCACCCTAAGGCCGAACTGGGCCAGCTGGCGGTGAAGCATCTGGTCAGCCGGATCCGCAACAAGGAGCTGGAAGTGGAATCGATGACGGTACAGCCCGAGCTGATCGTCCGTCGCTCGGTCAAACCGTTGCGTTAATCCGCGCCCGTTGCCAACACGAAAAACCCCCTCTGTCACGAGGGGGTTTTTGTTTATGGGTGGTTTATTTCAGTTCCGGCCAGTAGGCTTTGTTGGCCTCTATCAAGTCATCGAGAATGGACTTGGCCACCGAGGCGCTAGGTACTGTCTTGGAGAGGGTGATGGCTTGCCACAGCTTCTGGTAAGAGTGCTCGACCCAGGCTTCGACCACCAGTTTCTCGACCGCAACCTGCTGGCCCATCATGCCCTGCTGGAACAGCGGAATGCTGCCCACCTGCAACGGCTCTGGCCCGCTGCTGCCGACCAGGCAGGGGATCTCGACCATGGCTTCCGGGTCAAAGTTGGGGATAGCGCCGCGATTGGGTACGATCAGCAGCATCCGCTCCTGAGTGTTGAAGGCGATGGCGGTTGCCAGATCCACGATATAGGAGGCGTGTTCATCGATCTCCAGCTCGCCAGCTGCTGAGTTGCCTGCCTTGACGATCTCGGTGCAAGCGGTAAAGACCTGCTTCTCGCGGTGCTCCATTACTTCGTTGGCGCGAGTGTGTTCCGGGTTGGAGTGGGCCACCACATAGTCCGGGTAGAGGTAGTACTTCAGATAGGTGTTGGGCAGGGTATCCGGGTCGAGCGCCCATACATCCTTTGCCTTGGCGAAGGTATCGTTCCAGCTGGCTTCGGCATGACTGGCGCTGTTGGGCACATAGCCGTGGCGGGCAACGTGCCCCTTGATCTTCGGCATCAGGTCGTTGCCTTCCAGATCCTCGATGCGGGTCCACCAGCCAAAGTGGTTGAGGCCGTAGTAGCGTACCCGCATCTCTTTGCGGGATTTGAGACCGGCAATCTGGGCCATGCGCCCCTCGATCCCGATCGGCATGTCGCAGATGTTGAGAATTTTGGCGTTGGGACGCAGGCGACGGGTCGCTTCGGCGACGATGGCGGCCGGGTTGGAGTAGTTGAGCATCCAGGCATTGGGTGAGTACTGCTCCATATAGTCGACCAGCTCCAGCACCCCGCCGATGGAGCGCATGCCGTAGGCGATACCGCCCGGGCCGCAGGTCTCCTGACCGACCACCCCATGACGCAGCGGGATCTTCTCGTCCAGCTCGCGCATCGGATATTTGCCAACCCGGATATGGGCCATGACGAAATCTACATCGCTAAACGCTGCTTTGGGGTCGGTGCCATAGCTGAAGGCGATCTCGGGAGCCTTCTCTTTCAGCAAGATTTTGCAGGCTTCGGCAATGATCTCCTGACGGGCACCATCGTTGTCGTAGAATTTGATCTCCTTGAGCGGGAAGCGATGCTGATTTTCCAGCAACATCAGAACGATACCTGGAGTAAAAGTGCTACCACCACCGGCAATGACTACAGAGAATTTTTTCATGATCATGACTCCATTACTAAAGACGATTGTTGATGACTGTTGTTCATAATCGATTCCATATTTTCACGTACCTGAGGTACATGCAGACCGATAATTACCTGGATACTATCGCCATGGCGGACGACCCCATGGGCACCCAATTTAATAAACTCCTCATCTGCTGCTGCCAGTTTGCTGTTAGCCAACGATATTCTTAAGCGGGTGGCACAATTATTCAGGCTGCGTATATTATTGACTCCGCCAAGCGCTTCGATAATTTGTGCTGCACTATCACTGCCACGCTGTTTTTTGGCTGCCTGATAATCTGACTTGGAATAAAGCTTTATTTCACTGTCTTCCCGGCCCGGTGTTTTAAGATTGAGCCGGATAATCAGTGCGCGGAATATCAGGAACCAGATGCCGGTAAAGACCAATCCGATAGCGATCTGGGTGAACATCATTCCCGCATGGTTGTGGAACATGGGTATCCAGTTCTGCGGCAGGAACTGGTCGAGCAGACCTCCACCCATGTTGCCGACCACACCAAACAGGTACATCACAGTCGACATGGTGGCTGCCAGCAGGGCGTGGATGGCAAACAGCAGCGGCGAGATGAAGAGGAAGGTGAACTCCAGCGGCTCGGTGATACCGACCAGAATGGCGGTCAGGGTGGCCGGGATCAGCAGGCCTGCCACCTTGGCCTTGTTCTCTTTGGCTGCCGTGGCATAGATGGCCAGAGCAATCCCCATGGCACCGAAAATCTTCGAGTTGCCGTGCAGGGCGAAGCCACCCTGAGGGAACTGTTCAATCAGCGGGCGAGTGCTCTGGCTGAACTCCAGCATGTGCTGCGCCCAGTAGAGCTGAATGCCTCCCTCTACTGCCGCTGGGCCGAAGATGAAGGGGCCGTAGATAAAGTGATGCAGGCCGGTCGGGATCAAAATCCGCTCGAGGAAGGTGTATACCCACACCCCGACCGGACCCGAGACCAGCATGAAATTCTGCAGGGAGGCGATGCCCATCTGTACTTTTGGCCAGCCGAGCAGTGTCAGCCAGGCACAGGGGATCATCACGAAGAAGGCGACAATGGTGACAAAGGAGCTGCCCTGAAAGATGCCGAGAAAGACCGGCAGTTGGCGATCAAACAGGCGGTTGTGCAGTGCCGTCACGATGCCGGAGATGACGATGGCTCCTATGATGCTGGTATCCAGGGTTTTGATCCCCGCTACCATGGCGAGGCCACTTTCACCCCCTACATCCTGACTGAAGTCGACCCCGAAATAACTGCCCCAGGTCATGCCCATGGCGTTGATAAAATAGTTCCAGGTCATGAAACTGACCAATACAGCCAGACAGGCTCTGGCTTGTGCCTTATTTGCCAGACCGATTGGCAGGCCAATCGCAAATATAAGCGGCATATTCCTGAATACTGTCCAGCCACCTTCTTCAATAATATGGATGATCTGGAAGAATAATCCTTGTGGGTTTGCCAGTGATTCACCGACAAACATCGGGTTTTTCAGCATAATTGCAATGCCTACTACCATACCTGCAAAAGGAAAAAGCAGTACAGGAGTGAACATTGCTCCGCCAAAACGTTGAATTTGACTGAGCATATATTGTCCCTTGGTTGAAATAGCTAATCGAATCCTTGCCGGTGTTGCCTGATGCAAATTAGCAACGATAAAAAGAGACCTCATGAAATATCTTGGAATAATGTGATCTGACGCATGCAGTTATTTAGACAAAGATGTCTAACTTTTGCGATATTGTTGTACCTCTTGGTTTTGTGATGTTCTTGCAGCTTTAGTTTAAATTTAAGTTATTGTTTTTATGCAATTTATCCACTTGCTTAAGAATAAGATGGTTGGCGTTGTGACCACAGGAGATGTCTAGCAGTGATCTATAAATCGGTGGCTGATCGACTCAGGATCAGGGTAAACGGTGCCGAGTGTCGGGTGGGAGATGTGTTGCCGGGCGAAAAAGCGCTGGCAGAACAGTATGGCGTCTCCCGCATGACCATCCGCAGAGCGGTAGATATGTTGATCGAGTGGGGATTAGTCGAGCGGCGCCACGGCAGCGGCACCTATGTGACGAAAAAGGATGTTCAGCATGAGACCAAAGGTCTGAGCGGGTTTACCGAACTGATGCGCGAGCAGGGGCGCACATTGACCAGCCAGGTACTGGAGTTTCGTACCATGCCCGCGCCACCGGCCATCGCCAGTCAGCTGAGGGTTAAGGTGAATGAACCCGTCTATTACTCAAGCCGGATCCGCTCGGTGGATGGTCGGGCTCTGCTGCTGGAAGAGAGCTATATGCCGGTCAGACTGTTTCGCAATCTGTCGGTCGCCCATCTGGAAGGGTCCAAATTCGACTACATCGAACGGGAGTGCGGCATCGCGATTGCGGGCAACTATGAGTGCTTCAGTGCCGTGCTGGCGGATCGGGTTACTGCCGAGCAGCTCCATATCGAGCAGGGAGCCCCTATCCTGCGGCTCACCTCACTCTCATACAGCGAGAGCGGAGAGTTCCTCAACTACTCCATCATGTTCCGTAATGCCAACGACTATCACGTTGACTACCACCTCCACCGTGCCCGCGGCTAGTTCCTGGCTGGTGAGGCGGCGTGTCGTTGAAAGAGGGGAGAGCCTGCGAGGGAGGCATTGGCCATAACTCCTCCCTCGGCCCATGCAGATCAAAATAATCAACTCAAATGTTAGTTATCCTTGCTGCCGGATCCGGATGTAGGCAGTGGGGGATGCATGAGCGTGATTGAAGCGATAACCATGGTGGCCGGTATGGTTTATCTGGTGCTGTTGGCGTGGCAGGTACGCACCGGCTGGCCGGGGCGTCTTGCGCTCGGCCTGCTGGGGCTGGTCTGGTTGCTGGTGGCGGATAGCCTGCTCTGGCTCGCACTGGGGACGGTCACCGCCGTGCTTGCCCCCCGGCACCAGAGGCGGCCGCTGCCCGCCCTAGAAGCGCTCGACAGCCAGTGGCTGCGGGCGCGCACTCGCCATCTGCTGCTGCTCTGCTGGGGGCTGGTCACAGTGCAATACAGCCTGCATATCTGGCAGTTGGGACAGGGGATGAGCCCCTGGCTGGTGCGCCCGGACGTGGTGGATGCCTTCCTGCCCATCGCCGGTGGCCTCGGGCTGCGGGCCTGGTTCGCGCAGGGGTTGGTGGATCCCCACCATCCGGCGGCCACCGTCACCGTACTGGTACTCTCCCTGTCGGCCCTGCTGCTGGGGCGGGCGTTCTGTGCCTGGTTCTGTCCGCTCGGGCTGGTGGGGGAATGGCTACATGGCCTGCGCCACCGGTTGCTGCCGGGGGAGTGGAGCCCGCCGCGCTGGCTGGATCTTGCCCTGCGCACCCAGAAATTTCTGGTGCTCGGCTTTCTGCTCTTCATCATCCTGCTGGCGGTGCCGGCTGCTGCCCTGCCCGGCTACTTCACCAGCCCCTACCATCAGGCGGCGGATATGAAGATGGGGGCTTTCTTCTTCAACCTGACCCTGATCTCGGGTCTGTGCCTCGGCTGGGTGTTGCTGCTTACCGCGACCTTTCGTCAGGGATTCTGCCGCTACCTTTGCCCCTATGGCGCCTGGCTCGCCCTGCTGGGGCTACTGACGCCGCTGCGCATTCGCCGCGACCCGGCCCGCTGCCTGCGAAGCCAGGGTCACGGCTGTGACAAGTGCAGCCGGGCCTGTCCATCGCGCATTGCGGTGCACCAGCTTATCGCGGTACGCAGCCTGGAGTGCACCGGCTGCCTGAGCTGCGTGGCCGCCTGCCCCAAGCGGGTCGAGGCCCTGCACCTTGGCAGCAAGGTGCATCGGCTCGCACCAAGCCGTTTGCTGGGGCTGCTCTGCCTGTTGCTGCTGGTGCTGCCGTTGCTTGCGTATGGCCTGCTGGAGATCTGGGTCAGCCAGACGCCGCTGGCGATACGGGCTCACCTGTTGCAACTGTTGCCACAGCTGACCCATTAACCGGGGAGGGTGACTGTGTGACCATGGCGCAAGGTCACAGGGTATGCACATGGACACCCTCGGGTGTCCGTTTTCTTATTCGGGTGGGAGTGGGCTGAGGGGTCAGTGCAGACCGACTGGCTTACAAGCTGGCGAAATCTACTTCCGGCAGGGTTTCAAAGCCGGGGCGGGCAAACAGATAGCCCTGCATCAGGCTGATGCCCATCTCCCGCAGGCAGGCCATCTCTTCGCGGGTCTCGATCCCCTCCGCCAGCGGGGTGATCTTCAGCTCCGCAAACAGTGCCAGACAGTGGCGCACTATGGCTTGCCGGGTCGGGTCATGGTCGATGCCGCGCAGCAGGTGCATATCGAGCTTGACGATGTTGGGGTGAAAATCGGCCAGCAGGTTGAGGCCCGAGTAACCGGCGCCAAAGTCATCGATCGCCGTTTTGAAGCCGAGCGCCTGATAGTGATCGACGATGCCGCGAAGATGCTGGCTATCCTGCACCTGCTCCACCTCGGTCAGCTCGAACATGATCTGCTCGATGGGGAAGAGGTGCTCGCGGGCTGCCTGCAGGGTGGTGCGGATGCAGCGTTCCGGACGGTAGACCGCATTGGGCAGAAAGTTGATGCTCAGCATGCCCCGCATATCGAGCCGGGCGGCCAGCGCGATGGCCTTGATGCGGCACAGTTGATCGAAGCGGTAGCGGTTGTCGTCGTTGACCCGGGCAATCACGCTCTGCGCCGGCTCGTTGTTGAGCCCTCGCACCAGCGCCTCGTAGCCGAAAATAGTGCGCTTGCTGCAATCGACGATGGGCTGAAAAGCCATGGTGAAGTCGAAGTCTAGATCCACCTGCTCCTGACACTGCTGGCAGATTGACGGGGCGGGGGCGGCAGGTATGTTCATGACGTTCCTCTGATTGGCCGTGGCGGCGCTGGGCACTGTCTCAAATGATAACAGCTCATTGCCCCCTGTAGGTTCGATTAGCGCAGCGTAATCGGACGAACGAGAGGCTTTGGTTGCGGTTGTTGCCGTGAAGCCGGGGCGGCCAGCCGGAGTTGGAAATTCGGCTGGCGGTTATGGCGGGAGAGCCTATTTACGCGAACGTCCGATTACGCCTGACGGCTAATCGAACCTACCGAGGTGATAATTCTTCGCTAATTAAGCCTGTAGCTTTATTATTAGCATTGCTAAAATATGGAACGAAGTCTATGGGAAAGCGAAATTTTATTATTGTGATGTTTTGTGTGTTGGTTTTGGTTAGTGCTCCCTTACTTCTCTACATCTATATATTTGCACCAATCTCACATTATTCATTATCTACATCTGATCAAGCGTGGTCGAATTTTGGTAGTTTTATTGGCGGCACAATAGGAACTATTTTTTCTTTTTTGACATTCCTTGGCGCTGCGTTTGCAGTTTACTATCAAAAGAAGCAATTAGATGTACAGAAAGCCACAATGAAATTAGAAGAAATTCTTAGTTTGCTTTCTAGGCATTCTGAACGATTAGATGTGTTAATTTATACTAGTCCACAGTTATACCCTCATCAATATATAGAACTAAATGAGCTTGACCCCAAAATGAAAGCTTATATAGAAGGTAGCTTTATTAGCATATTGGCAGCGTTGGGTACGTTATCACTGAGCAAGAAGTATAACAAAACGTTTAATGTGCCTGACTCAAATGTACCAGATGGTTTTATATCTGGCTTTTTACAACAAAGTGCCTCATTAATAAACGTTGAGTTAAATAGCTATGGCCATTTGTTATCTATATATAAAAATAGTGATGGTGATCATGAGCTTGTTGGTTTTTATGAAGGCAAGTATTCAGCGTTAATTTGTTGGTTGAATGTAGTTGGATTGCTCAATGCGCCATTAATTAATGATCATGTTGATTTTATTGTATTAGAGAATGTCCTCGTAGGTAATAATTTTAAAGATTATTCATCTTCTATTTAAAAGTTATTTTTATAAAAAACGGCGCCTCGCGGCGCCGTTTTTAATATCACTGACTCAACCAGAATCACTGCAGCAGGGAGATATCCGCGACTTGCAGGAACAGGTTGCGCAGGTTGTTCAGCAGTGCCAGACGGTTGGCCTTGAGGGCTTCGTCGTCGGCCATCACCATCACCTCGTTGAAGAAGGTATCGACCGGCTCGCGCAGGGCGGCCAGACGGGTGAGGGCAGCCTGATAGTCACCGGCGGCGAACAGCGGGGCCAGTTCGGCTTGCAGTTCGGCAACCTGGGTGGCCAGAGCCTTCTCGGCGGCATCGACCAGCAGTTCCGGTTTAACGGCAGTCGGCAGTTCGCCTTCGACCTTGGCCAGAATGTTGCTCACGCGCTTGTTGGCGGCAGCCAGTGCCAGTGCGGCATCCAGCGTGCGGAAGTGGCTGACGGCCTTGACGCGACGATCGAAGTCGAGCGGACGGGTCGGGCGGCGGGCCAGTACGGCCAGCACCACGTCGGCACCGATGCCTTCGTCCTGATAGGCGGCGCGGAAGCGGCCCAGCATAAAGTCGACCACGTCGGTAACGACGGTTTTGTTGGTCAGCTTGTCGCCGTAGACGCGTACCGCTTCTTCAACCAGTTCAACCAGATCCAGATCCAGCTGCTTCTCGGTCATGATGCGCAGGGCACCGATGGCGGCGCGACGCAGGGCGAACGGGTCCTTGTCACCCTTCGGCAGCATGCCGATGCCGAAGATACCGGCCAGGGTGTCGAACTTGTCGGCCAGCGCGACGGCGCAGGCCACCAGACCGGACGGCAGGGCATCGCCGGCAAAGCGCGGCATGTACTGCTCGTTGAGGGCCACGGCCACTGCTTCATCTTCGCCATCGTGACGGGCGTAGTGCATCCCCATGACACCCTGGGTGTCGGTGAACTCGCCAACCATGTTGGTCATCAGGTCACACTTGGAGAGCAGACCGGCACGCTTGGCCTGAGCCACGTCGGCACCGATGCGCTCGGCGATAAAGCCGGCGACGGTCTCGATACGCTCGACCTTGGCCTTGACGGTGCCCAGCTGTTGCTGGAACAGCACGGTTTCAAGGCGCGGCAGGCGGGAGGCCAGAGTCTGCTTGAGGTCGGTCTTGAAGAAGAACTCGGCGTCAGAGAGACGGGGGCGAACCACCTTCTCGTTGCCGCTGATGATCTGGCTCGGGTCCTTGGACTCGATGTTGGTGACGAAGATGAACTTCGGCAGCAGCTTGCCGTTCTTGTCGTAGACCGGGAAGTACTTCTGGTCACCCTTCATGGTGTGCACCAGTGCTTCAGCGGGAACGGCCAGGAACTTCTCTTCGAAGTTGGCGGTCAGCACCACAGGCCACTCGACCAGTGCGGTCACTTCTTCCAGCAGGGCGTCGTCCAGATCGGCCACGCCACCGAAGGCGGCAGCGGCCGCTTCGACGTCAGCCTTGATCTTGGCCTTGCGCGCCATGAAGTCGGCAATCACCATGCCGCGCTCCTGCAGGATCTGCGGGTACTGGCTGGCGTTGTCGATGGTGAACTCGCTCTCGCCCATAAAGCGGTGACCGCGGATGGTGCGGGCAGAGTCGATACCCAGAATGTGAGCGGGAACCAGCTCCCCATCCAGCAGCAGGGTCACGGTGAAGACCGGACGCACGAACTGGATGGTCTTGTCGCCCCAGCGCATCATTTTCGGGATCGGCAGCTTGGCCAGCGCGGAGGCGACCAGCTCGCCCAGCAGATCGACGGCCGGACGGCCTTCGACCTTGGCGGTGTGAACCAGCCACTCACCCTTGTCGGTGACCAGACGCTCGGCCTGCTCAACGGTGATGCCGTTGCCACGGGCCCAGCCTTCGGCTGCCTTGGTCGGCTTGCCTTCGGCATCGAACGCCTGCGCTACGGCCGGGCCGCGCTTCTCGACGCTCTTGCTCGGCTGTTCGCCGGCCAGCTCGCTCACCTTGAGGGCCAGACGGCGCGGTGAGGCAAACCACTCGACGTCGCCAAAGGCCAGGTCGGCCTTGGTCAGTTCGGCTTTGAAGTTGTCGGCAAAGGCTTCGGCCAAGGAGCGCAGGGCTTTGGGCGGCAGCTCAGCAGTACCGATCTCTACCAGAAATGTATGTTGTGCCATGTCCGTTCCTTAACCTTGCTTGTTCTCACTGCGCTGACACATCGGGAAGCCCAGCGCTTCGCGGGAGGCGTAGTATGCCTCTGCCACGGCCTTGGTCAGGGTGCGAATGCGCAGGATGTAGCGCTGACGCTCGGTGACCGAGATGGCCTTGCGGGCATCCAGCAGGTTGAAGGAGTGAGCGGCTTTGAGAATGCGCTCGTAGGCAGGCAGCGGCAGCGGTTTTTCCAGTGCCAGCAGATTCTGGGCTTCCTTCTCGTACTGCTCGAAGCAGTGGAACAGGAACTCCACATCGGCGTGTTCGAAGTTGTAGGTGGATTGCTCCACTTCGTTCTGGTGGAACACGTCGCCGTAGGTGGTCTTGCCCAGCGGGCCGTCAGACCAGACCAGATCGTAGACGCTGTCCACGCCCTGGATGTACATGGCCAGACGCTCGAGACCGTAGGTGATCTCGCCGGTGACCGGCTTGCACTCGAGGCCGCCAACCTGCTGGAAGTAGGTGAACTGGGTCACTTCCATGCCGTTCAGCCACACTTCCCAACCCAGACCCCAGGCACCCAGAGTCGGGTTTTCCCAGTTGTCTTCCACGAAGCGGATGTCGTGGATTTCAGGATCCATGCCCAGCTCTTTCAGGGAGCCCAGATAGAGTTCCTGAATGTTGTCGGGGGAAGGCTTGATGATCACCTGGAACTGGTAGTAGTGCTGCAGGCGGTTCGGGTTTTCACCGTAGCGGCCGTCGGTCGGACGGCGGGACGGTTGCACGTAAGCGCAGGCGATGGGCTCCGGGCCCAGGGCACGAAGACAGGTCATGGGGTGGGAAGTACCGGCACCCACTTCCATATCCAGCGGCTGAATGATGGTACAGCCCTGGCGGGACCAATAGTCCTGCAGCTGCAGGATCAGGCCCTGAAAGGTTTTGACATCGAATTTTTGCATAATTTTTTTCGCGCGAAGTGAAAATCAGAGCAAGATTTGCTGAATGTGAACCGAGGGAGTATACCGTCTGGCATGGTCGGATAATAGGCGAAATTGCAGCGGATTCGCGGGATGGTGCTGCGCCCTGGCTGGTCGGGCAGGCTGTCCGGTATATGATGTGAGCAGTGCCGCCTGCAGAGTGGGTAGGGTCGGGCAAACCGCTGAAATAACGAGGGAGAGGAAATGGAACTGCGCTGCGCCTGGGTGACCAAAGACCCGGAATACATTGAATACCATGACAAACAGTGGGGCAGGCCGGTCTATGACTCGCGTGAGCTGTTTACCAAGCTCTGCCTCGACGGCCAGCAGGCGGGGCTGTCGTGGATCACCATCCTCAAGCGCACCGAGAGCTACTACCGCGCCTATGCGGACTTTGATCCGGTGCAGATTGCCCGCTTCGACGAGCAGGATGTGGAGCGGCTGATGCAGGACAGCGGCATTATCCGCAACCGGCTCAAGGTGCAGTCGATCATCAGAAATGCCCGCGCTTATCTGGCGTTGCAGGAGCAGGGGATCGACTTCGCCGACTACCTGTGGGGCTTTGTTGGCGGCGCCCCCATCGTCAACCAGCGGCAGGGCAACGGCGATATTCCTGCGACCTCGCCGGAGTCGGATGCCATGTCGAAAGCGCTCAAGAAGCTCGGCTTCAACTTCGTCGGCAGCACCATCTGTTACGCCTTTATGCAGGCGGTGGGAATGGTGAACGATCATCTGGTCAGCTGTCCTTGCCACGCCGAGTGTCAGTTACCGCGCTGACAGCCCGCCGGTTGGCCAAAAAAACATCACTCTCGCCGTTGATTCAGGCTTGCGTCAGACAATGGCGTGCCAGCGCGTTACAATCCGGCCCCCGGCATGGTGCCGGATTGTTTTCACAGAGGTTTTTTCATGCGAGCCAAGATCCTGGTGCCAGCTCTGGCACTGACCGTTGCCCTGAGCGGCTGTACCACCAACCCCTACACAGGTGAATCCCAGACCTCCAAAGGTGCCTGGGGCGCGCTGGCTGGCGCCGCTGCCGGTGCGGCCGTAGGTGCGCTCTCTTCCAGCAAGGGTGACCGCAAGAAGGGCATCCTGACCGGCGTTGCTGCTGGAGCGGCGCTGGGTGGCGGTATCGGCTACTACATGGACGTGCAGGAAGCCAAGCTGCGCGAGAAGCTGCAGGGCACTGGCGTCAGCGTGACCCGCAATGGCAATGAGCTGATCCTCAACATGCCGAACAACGTCACCTTCGACAGCTCCAGCTCCCAGCTGAAAGCGGCCGGTGCCAACACCCTCTCCGGCGTGGCCATGGTGGTTGCCGAGTTCGACAAGACCCGCCTGAACGTGGTCGGTCACACCGACAGTACCGGTTCCCGCGACCTGAACATGAAGCTCTCCCGCGATCGTGCCGATGCCGTTGCCGCCCAGCTGATTGGTCAGGGCGTAGCAGGTAGCCGCATCTCCACCACCGGCGTAGGCCCGGATCAGCCGGTTGCTACCAACAGCACCGCCGCTGGCAAAGCCCAGAACCGTCGCGTGACCATTACCCTGACCCCGACCGCCTAAGTCGCTCAGGTTTCGGTAACGAAAAGGCCCCGCCAGTGATGGCGGGGCCTTTCTATTGGTGCCGAGGCGAGCAATGGTGCCTTGTTGTTTGCTCCCTTCTCCCCTCGTGGGAGAAGGGGCGGGGATGAGGGGGATAAGCGCCTCTTAGACAGCGGCAGTCAGCTGTACTTCGACCTTGTAGCCTTCGTGGGCGAGGCGGGCTTGTACGCAGGCGCGCACGGGTGCGGTGCCAGCCGGGATCCAGGCATCCCACAGCTCGTTGAAGGCAGCGATGTCCTGAATGTCTTTGAGATAGATATTGGCCATCAGGATCTTGTCGACGCCGGAGCCGTTGGCTTCCAGCAGGCGTTGCAGGCTCTCAAGCACTTCGCGGGTCTGCTGGTGGATGTCGGCCTCTTCGCTGACGGGCACTTCCACCACGTAGAGGGTGCCATTGTGGATGACCACGTCTGACCAACGCTGGGTGGTGCCGATTCGGGTAATGGTTGTCATGGAGTGCTCCGGTACGGGGGCTTATTGACCCTTGCGGATCAGATAGCGGTAGGGGGCCTGCTCTGTCTCGCTGGCGACCAGGGTGTGATCCATAAAGCGGCAGAAACTGGGGATGTCGCGGGTGGTTGAAGGATCGTCGGCACTGACCAGCAGGGTCTCGCCATCCGCCATCAGCCGCACTTTCTTGCGAACCATCATAACGGGTTCCGGGCAACGAAGCCCGATTGCGTCCAACTCGTGGGTTGCGCCGCAGAATAAATCACTCATCTATTATCAACCTTCAACCTATTCGGCTGCCAATGATACTCAGGGCTAAAAAATAATCAAATAAACGCCCCATCAACCAGCATATGTAACCGAAATGTTATTCTGCCCTATCCAGCTTGCGCCGGACGAGTAATATAAAAATTGAACCATATTCAACAAGGAGGTGAATATGCAGGTCTCCTACGGCAGATTACAGGCCTATGCAGGCATGGGGTTCTTGTCCTTCGCCATGATAGTGATGGGCAGCCCGATCGGGAATACCGGTACCTGGTTCGGCTCCATGGTGATGGTCGGGTTGGGGCTCTGGATCGAGCTCAGCGATTACTATGACGAGGATGAGGACGAGAACGATCAATCCTGAATCGGATGACGATTCAACAACAAAGGCGGAGCTATTCCGCCTTTGTCATTTCTGCCGTTTGGCAATGTGCCCGGATCAGCGGGTCGAGCGCATCGCCCGCTCCAGATGCAGCGCCGTCTGCTCCGGGTTGGCCTTGGGATCGTTGAAGAAGTTGCTCAGCACATCGAGGATCGCCTGCCGCATATTGGTCGGCGTCGCCATCCCTTCTGCCATGCTGGGCAGCAGGTTGTCCTGCTTTTCCGCCAGCAGGAAGTCCTGATAGGAACGGACGGCGCAGCGGTCGAACTTGCTCATGTCGGGATTGGTCAGCGCCGGGATCGACCCCTTCACCCGATTGAACTCCTCCTGGAATTTCGGCGTCATCAGCAGTTGGGCCAGATCCCCTTGCGCCTGCAACTGGGCCGGATCCCGCTGTTTGAACATGGCGATGGAGTCGAGATTGTAGCTGAACAGTCCGGCGCTGCCCGGGCTCGGCAGACAGGCGATATCCTCACCCGGCCGGTAGTTGCCCGCGCTCAGTTCACCCTTCACCCAGTCCCCCATCACCTGCATGGCGGCGCCACCGCTCTCCAGCAGATTGGTGGCCTGATGCCACTTCAGACCGGCGTATTTTTGCGGCACATAGGCGCGCAGCTGCTGGAAGCGGGTCAGCACCCGCACCATGTCGGGGCCGGTCAGGGTGGCGCTGTCCTGCTCGAGGAACGCCTTGCGATAGAATTCTTTACCGCCCTCACCGAGCGCCACCGTTTCAAACAGTACCGCCAGCTGCCAGGGCTCGTTACCGATGGCGAGCGGGGTGATGCCCCGTTTTTTAAGCTGGTCGGCGACGGTGACAAACTGGGCCCAGTCGGTGGGTGGAGTCAGCTTGTTGCGCTCGAAGATCTTGCGGTTGAGCCACAGCCAGTTGACCCGGTGGATGCCGGTGGGCACCGCCATCAGGGCGCCATTCTGGCTGAGGGTGGCACGCACCATGGGCGGCATCTGGCTGTACCAACCGAGGTGTTCGGCCATCGGGCTGAGATCGCGCAAAAAGCCGAGCCCGGCCCACTCCTTGAGCTCATAGCCCTTGAGGTGGGCCGCTTCGGGCGGGTTGGCGGCCAGTGCCCGGCTTTTCAATACCGTCATGGCACTCTTGCCGCCGCCGCCCTGCACTGCAAAGTCGTTCCATTGGTTGCCCTGTTTGGTCCACTCGGATTTGAGCACTTCGACCGCTTTCGCTTCGCCGCCGGACGTCCACCAGTGCAGCACTTCCACCTGGGAGGCGGCAACGGGAGCAGAGAGCAGGGCGATGACAGAAAAAGACAACCACTTCATAAGGTTACTGCCTTGGTAGGGAGAGCGTGGCCTGCAGGCCACCTTGCGGACGGTTTTCCAGCACCAGATCGCCACCGTGGGCGTGGGCTATGTTGCGGGCGATGCCAAGGCCGAGGCCGGTGCCAGCCTGATCGGTACTGAGCCGGTAATAGGGTTCGAAGATACGCTCGAACTGATCGTCCGGCAGGCCGGGGCCCTCATCCATGATGAAGAGGATCAGCATCTCCTCGTCATCCATGATGATGATGCGCACCCGCTGGCCGTACTTGATGCCGTTGTCCACCAGATTGCCGATGCAGCGTTTGAGCGCCAGCAGCTTGCCGCGATAGGGCCACTTGCAGTGCCCCTCGATGGTCAGCCGCTCGTCGTGCAGGTTCATCGACTCCGCCATCTGCTCAAGCAGGGCGTTGATGTCGATCTCCTCGATATTCTCGTGAATGTCGGTCTCTTTGACCGTCTGCAGCGCCCCTTTCACCATCAGCTCCAGCTCGTCGAGATCCTTGTTGAACTTGGCGATTTGCACCTCGTCGTCGAGCAGTTCGACCCGCAGTCGCAGTCGGGTGATGGGGGTCTTGAGGTCGTGGGAAATCGAGCTGAACAGCCGCTCTCTATCGTCGATATAGCGACGGATGCGGTGCTGCATGATGTTGAAGGCGCGGGTCGCCGCCACGATTTCCGATGCCCCTTCCTCCTTGAGCGAAGGCTGATCGATATCTTTGCCGAGATTGACCGCCGCCTTGGCGAGACGGCGCAGCGGGCGGGTCTGCCAGCGCACCAGCATAAAGGTGAAGAAGCAGAGGAACACCGTCATCAGGGCGATGAAACGCACCTGGTTGCTCGGCATCACGGTATCGTCGAGGGTCATGTAGGGGGCGGGCAGCAGGGCCGCCAGATAGAGCCACTCCCCCTTTTCAATCTCGATCTGGGTCACCAGTACCGGTGGATTGAGCGGCTCCAGCGACAGGGTGTAGCGGGCCCAGGAGGAGGGAAGATCCGCCAGCAGGGTGTCGTTGTTGAAGACGTGGAGGTCATCGGGCCGGGAGAAATCCACCTTGATCGCCATGGCGTCGGAGAGCTTGCGGGTCAGCACTCCCTGCACCTCCTCCAGCACCTGTGTCTTGCGTTCGCTGTCGGGGATGGCGTTGATGTGGATCTCTTCCTCGTTGAGCGAGACGAAGAAGCGGCTGCCCCCCATGTTGCGCAGCTGGTCCAGCGCGATATGGCGATACTGTAGCGGCAGGGATTTGAAGAAGTTGACGGTGGAGGCGGCAGACATGGCGAGGTTGCGGGTGGTGCTGAGCATCCCCTCCAGTTCCCGCTTCTGGATCTGCTGCATCCAGATGCCGGTCAGAATGGTCTGGGAGAGCAGGATGGCCAGCAACAGCAGCAGGATCATCCGTGACAACAGGGAGCGGGGTACCAGCGCCCCCCAGGACCACTTGTTGCTCATGGCAGCTCGTGCACCTCGGCAATCAGCATGTAGCCACTGCCGCGAATGGTCTTGATGATGCGCGGGCTCTTGCCGTTGTCGCCCAGCTTCTGGCGCAGACGGCTGATCTGCACGTCGATGCCGCGCTCCATCGGCAGACTTTCGCGACCGCGGGTGGCATCCGAGATGGTGTCGCGATCCAGCACCACGCCGGGCTGTTGCAGGAACATGCCGAGCAGCATGGCATCGCTGCCGGAGAGATCCAGCAGGCTGCCATCGTCATGGGTCAGCTGGTGGCTCAGGGTGTCGAGGGTCCACTCGGCAAAACGCAGGCGGCGGCTCGGCTCTTTCTCTTTTTCCGGCTGGCGGAATTCGGCGCGGCGCAGCAGCGCCTTGATGCGGGCCTGCAGTTCGCGGGGGCTGAACGGCTTGGCGATATAGTCGTCGGCGCCGAGTTCGAGGCCGATCACCCGATCCGCTTCGTCGGAGGCGGCGGTCAGCATGATGATGGGCACCTGGGAGTCACGACGGATCTGCTGGCAGAGGGTAAAACCGTCCTCGCCGGGCATCATGATGTCCAGAATAATCAGGTCCGGGCTGTGCTGGGCGAGTTGCTGACGCATCTCGTTGCCCTCCGCCGCCGTCAATACCTGAAAGCCCGCCCGGGTCAGGTACTCATTGAGCAGCTCGCGGATCTCTTGGTCGTCATCGACGATCAGCAGTTGTTTGCTCATTGACATATGTATGTGCATCCACCCATTTTTTTGTGCAGATTGAACCTGTCGGGGGAGTAAAAAGCAAGCAAGCCCCCTATCTAATGTGAGGTTTAAGGCAATAACAGCCTATTGATAAGATTAAAACGAAAAAAGGCCGACCCAAACGGGACGGCCAACAGACAGCTTCTGACCACTGACGAGCACCCCGTGTGGCGATCGTCACAGACTTGAAAAGGGGCCAGTCAGACTGGCCCCGAAAAGGGACAACTCTCAGTAGTGCATCCCGTCGATCCGGCTGGTTATCACACCCGTTCAAACACGGTGGCGATGCCCTGACCCAGACCGATACACATGGTGGCAACCCCCAGGGTGGCATCCTTCTCCTCCATCAGATTGATGAGGGTGGTGGAGATGCGGGCACCGGAGCAGCCGAGCGGGTGGCCCAGCGCAATGGCGCCGCCGTTCAGGTTCACCTTCTCGTCCACCTGATCCTGCAGACCCAGATCCTTCACGCAGGGCAGGGACTGGGCGGCAAACGCCTCGTTCAGCTCGAACAGGTCGATATCACCGACAGTCAGACCGGCACGCTTGAGCGCCTTCTGGGTGGCCGGTACCGGGCCGTAACCCATGATGGCGGCGTCACAGCCGGCAATGGCCATGGCACGTACCCTGGCGCGCGGCGTGAGGCCGAGGGCCTTGGCACGATCCGCGCTCATCACCAGCATGGCGGCGGCGCCATCGGACAGGGCCGAGGAGCTGCCGGCGGTGACGGTGCCGTTGACCGGATCAAACACCGGGCGCAGCTGGCTCAGGGTTTCGACCGTGGTCTCCGGGCGGATCACCTCGTCGTAGTCGTAGAAGAAGCGCGCGCCGCTGGCGTCATGGCCTTCCAGCCCGACGATCTCCTTGGCAAAACGCCCTTCCACGGTGGCCGCGTGGGCGCGACGGTGGGAGCGGGCGGCAAACTCGTCCTGCTGCTGGCGGCTGATGCCGTGCAGCTTGCCGAGCATCTCGGCGGTCAGCCCCATCATGCCGGAGGCTTTTGCCACCGACTTGGCCATGCCGGGGTGGAAGTCGACGCCGTGGCTCATCGGTACGTGACCCATGTGCTCGACGCCGCCGATGATGAAGATATCCCCGTCACCCACCTGAATGGCACGAGAGGCATCATGCAGCGCCTGCATACTGGAGCCGCACAGGCGGTTGACGGTAACCGCCCCCACCTGCTTGGGAATACCGGCCAGCAGCGCTGCGTTGCGGGCGATGTTGAAGCCCTGCTCCAGGGTCTGCTGCACGCAGCCCCAGTAGATATCCTCGATCTCGTTCGGGTCGAGGTTGGGGTTGCGCAGCAGGATGGATTTCATCAGGTGCGCGGACAGATCTTCTGCACGCACGTTGCGGAAGGCGCCGCCCTTGGACCGGCCCATCGGGGTCCGGATACAGTCGACAATGACTACGTCTTTCATGAATGGATCTCCTTTCCGCAATCAGTAGAAGGTTTTGCCCTGGGCGGCCATCTCGCGCAGCTTGTCGCTGACGCGGTAGAGCGGGCCCAAGTCGGCATACTGGTCGGCCATGGCCACGTAGCGATCCAGACCGATAGTGTCCAGATAGCGGAACACGCCGCCGCGGAAGGGAGGGAAGCCCAGACCGTAGACCAGTGCGATGTCGGCTTCGGCTGGCGTGGCGACTATGCCCTCTTCCAGACAGAGCACCACCTCGTTGATCATCGGGATCATCATGCGAGCGATGATGGCGTCCTTGTCGAAATCCTGTTTCGGCTTGGCGATGGGGGCCAGCAGCTCGTAAGCAGTGGCATCGGCCACCTTCTTCGGCTTGCCCTTCTTGTCCTGCTCGTAGGCGTAGAAGCCCTTGCCGTTCTTCTGACCGAAGCGGTTCACTTCGTACATCACGTCGATGGCGGTGCGACCTTCCTTGCTCATGCGTGCCGGGAAGCCCTGCGCCATCACGTCACCGGCATGGTGACCGGTGTCGATACCGACTACATCCAGCAGGTAAGCGGGGCCCATGGGCCAGCCGAACTCTTTCTCCATCACCTTGTCGACGGCGGCGAAGTCGGCGCCATCGGCGACCAGCTTGTTGAAGCCGAAGAAGTAGGGGAACAGCACCCGGTTGACGAAGAAGCCCGGGCAATCGTTGACCACCACAGGGGACTTGCCCATGGCGGCGGCATAGGCCACCACACGGTTGATGGTTTCATCGGATGTCTGCTCGCCGCGGATGATTTCCACCAATGGCATGCGGTGCACCGGGTTGAAGAAGTGCATGCCGCAGAAGTTCTGCGGGCGCTTCAGCCCCTTGGCCAGCAGGGAGATGGGAATGGTGGAGGTGTTGCTGGCGAGCACGGCGTCTTCGCCAATGATCCCTTCCACTTCGCCCAGTACGGCGGCTTTCACTTTCGGGTTCTCGACCACGGCTTCGACCACCACATCCACGTGCTTGACGTTGTCATAGCTGAGGGTCGGAGTGATGGCGGAGAGCACCTGGCCCATCTTGATGCCATCGATGCGGCCCTTCTCGAGCTGGCCATTGAGCAGCTTGGTGGCTTCGCCCATGCCAAGTGCCAGCGCCTTCTCGTTGATATCCTTCATCACCGCCGGAATGCCCTTGCTGGCAGACTGGTAGGCGATGCCGCCGCCCATGATGCCGGCACCCAGTACGGCGGCGTGGCCAGTGGCCTTGCTTGCCTGCTTGGCCGCCTTCTTGGCCAGCGCCTTGATGTGCTGATCGTTGAGGAAGATACCGACCAGTGCCTTGGCCACGTCGGTCTTGGCCAGCTTGATGAAGCCCTGTGCTTCAACGACTAGCGCTTCGTCACGGCCCATGCCAGCAGCGGCCTCGACGGTTTTCACCGCGGTCATCGGCGCCGGATAGTGTTTACCCGCCACGGCGGCAACCATGCCGGCGGCGGTGGTGAAGCTCATCATGGCTTCCAGTTTGGAGAGGCGCAGCGGGGCTTTCTTGGCGGCACGACGGCTCTGCCAGTCCAGTTTGCCCGCGATGGCGTCCTTGATCATCTGCAGCGCAGCGCTGTGCAGCGCGTCAGGGGCGACCACGGCGTCGATGGCACCCACCTTGAGGGCGTCATCGGCACGATAATCCTTGCCGGTGGTGATCCACTCGAGCGCGTTGTCGGCGCCGATCACTCGCGGCAGACGGACTGTGCCGCCAAAGCCCGGCATGATGCCGAGTTTGGTCTCGGGCAAGCCGATTTTTGCGGTGGTGTCGGCCAGACGGAAGTCAGTGGAGAGGATGGTCTCGCAGCCGCCGCCGAGGGCGTGGCCCTTGATGGCGGAGAGGGTCGGAACCGGCAGATCTTCGATGGCATTGAAGATGTCGTTGGCCTTTTTCAGCCAGCCGAGCAGATCTTCTTGCGGCAGATCGAACAGTTCCAGGAATTCGGTAATGTCGGCACCGACGATAAAGGCGTCTTTGCCAGAGGTGAGGATCAGACCTTTTAGTTCACGTTCTTGTTGTAATGCGGCGATCGCTTCGCTCAGGGAGAGCAGGGTAGCGCGATCCAGCTTGTTGACTGAACCCGGGGCATCAAACCTCAGCTCGGCGATGCCGTTTTCGAGGTAGCTGACCGACAGGGTTTCGCCTTGGTAGATCATGAGAGTGTCTCCTTGTTCCCACTCAGTGGGGAGTGGTGCTCCTTTATCCCCAGCAGGGGGCGAGGCTCACTATTGATCCAAAAGGAGACATTTTCAACACCTATTTAAAACATTTGTTTAACAGTTCTCGAGTAAAAGCTCCTCATCACAAAACAGGCAAAAGAGAGGCGCCTTGCGGCGCCTCGGATGAATATGAGTTTGTTATCAACTGGCCAGTTCCGGCCGGTTGCGATACTGGTTCAGCACCTCGGGATCGGCGAGGGCGTGGGTATTGTTGACCGGCCGGTTGTGCACCACTTCCCGTACCGCCAGCTCGACGATCTTGCCGGACTTGGTGCGTGGGATGGCATCCACCTGCAGGATGCGGGCCGGTACATGGCGGGCGGTGCAATGTTGCTTTATTTGCTGGCGAATGCGCTCGCGCAGCGGCTCGTCCAGCTTGCAGCCCGCCTTGAGCTTGACGAACAGCACCACCCGCTCGTCCTGCTGCCACTGCTGGCCGATGACGATGCTCTCCTCCACCTCGTCCAGCTGCTCGACATAGCGGTAGATTTCGCTGGTGCCGATGCGCACGCCGCCCGGGTTGAGGGTGGCGTCGGAGCGGCCGTAGAACAGAATGCCGCCGGTCGGGGTCAGCTCAATCCAGTCGCCGTGGCACCAGATGTTGTCGAACCGTTCGAAGTAGGCGGCATGGTACTTGTCGCCATTCTCGTCACCCCAGAAGTAGATGGGCTGGGCCGGGAACGGCTTGGTGCAGACCAGCTCGCCCTTCTCCCCCTGCACCGGCTGACCCACTTCGTTGAATACCTGCACCGCGAGACCGAGGCCACGCCCCTGACTTTCGCCACGATAGACAGGGCTGAGCGGATTGCCGATGACGAAGCAGGAGCAGATGTCGGTGCCACCGGAAATGGAGCTGAGCTGCACATCCTGCTTTATCTGCTGATAGACGTAGTCGAACCCCTCCGGCGACAGCACAGAGCCGGTGCTGCAGATCAGCCGCAAGTGCGGCAAGTCGTGGCTCTTGATGGGGGCATAACCCTGTTTGTGCAGAGCATCGAGATACTTGGCCGAGGTGCCGAACAAGCTGACTTGCTCGTCGCGGGCGAGATCCCACAGCACGTTGCCGTCCGGGTAAAACGGTGAGCCGTCGTAGAGCACCAGAGTGGCGCCGGAGGCGAGGGCGCTTACCAGCCAGTTCCACATCATCCAGCCACAGGTGGTGAAGTAGAAGATCCGCTCCCCCGGCTTGATGTCGCAGTGCAGCTGGTGCTCTTTCAGATGTTGCAGCAGGGTGCCGCCGATGCCGTGCACGATGCACTTGGGTTTGCCGGTGGTGCCGGAGGAGTAGAGGATGTAGAGCGGGTCATTGAAAGCCATCGGCTCGAACTGGAGGCCGGCGTCCGATTGGCTTGCCAGCAGTTGCTGCCAGTCGTGACCAAGCTGCAGCGGGTTGCCGAGCAGGGGGATCATCACCGTCTGCTCTATGCTGTCGATCTGGCTGACGACCCCTGCCACTTTGTCCTGAATATTGATGGCCTTGCCGTTGTAGCGATAGCCATCCACGGCAAACAGTACTCGCGGCCGGGTCTGGCCGAAGCGCTCTACCACGCTGGCCTCGCCAAAGTCGGGGCTAGTGGAGGTCCAGATCGCCCCCAGACTGGTGGTTGCCAGCATGGCTACCACGGTTTCCGGGATATTGGGCAGATAGGCGGCAACCACATCGCCACGAGCAATCCCCTGATTGCGCAGCCATTGAGCCAGCCGGGCAACCTGTTCCCCCAGCTCACGCCAGCTCAGGGTGCGGCTTGGGCTCCCTTCGATACGGGAGATGATGGCCGGGCTCTCGTCCTGGCGGCGCAGCAGGTTTTCGGCGAAGTTGAGGCGGCTGTCGGGGAACCAGCGGGTGCGCTGCATATCCTGACGGTTCTCCGCCACTATGTTGCCGAGTTCGCCCTTGACGCCGCAGTGCTGCCACACCAGCGGCCAGAAGCGGGTGGTCTTTTCCACCGACCATTGCCACAGCTGCGGATAGTCCTGCAGTTGCAGGCCGTGGAAGCGGTTCACCTCTGCCATAAAGCGGTAGAGGTTGGATTGCTGCATCCTGAGCGGATCCGGTTGCCACAGGCAGAGGTTGTCCATGAGTAATCCCTGACTTCATGTATCTACCGGCAGTGTATTGAATTGTTTTTGATTTGTTAACGACTGGTTCTCTGTTGATAACAAACACGTTTGTAACGTATGCGTTACCTCACGAAGCGGCAGCTTGACGGGTCGAGCCGCCAAGCGCTTGATGTTATGCTGCAATCACATTCACCTCGGAGCAGGACGCCATGAGCAGCTACAGCCAACTTTTTGCCCAGCATCTCGATACTTTGCAGCAACGCACCCGCGATATCCTGCAGCAACAGGGACTTGGCGGGCTGGCCATCCACTCCGGCCAGACCCACCGCATCTTCCTCGATGATCAGGATTACCCGTTCAAGGTAAACCCGCACTTCAAGGCCTGGTTGCCGGTGCTGGACAATCCCCACTGCTGGCTGCTGGTGGACGGGGTGAACAAACCAATCCTGCTGTTCTATCGTCCGGTCGATTTCTGGCACAAGGTGGCGGATCTGCCCAATGCCTTCTGGGTCGAGTTCTTCGATATCCGCTTCCTGACCCGACCGGAACAAGTCGCCGATCATCTGCCGGGCAACAAGCAGGAGTGGGCCTATCTGGGCGGTCATCTGGAAGTGGCCGAGCTGCTGGGTCTGACCCAGCCCAATCCGGAGGCGGTGCTCAACTACCTGCACTATCACCGTGCCTACAAGACCCCCTACGAGCTGGAGTGTCTGCGCGAGGCGAACCGCATCGGTGTCCGTGGTCATATCGCGGCCAAGGACTCTTTTATGGCAGGGGCGAGCGAGTTCGAAATCAATCTGGCCTATATGAAAGCGGTCGGGCAGGGGGCCAATGAGGCGCCCTACGGCAATATCGTCGCCATCAACCGCAATGCGGCCATCCTTCACTACACCCATTTGTCCGCCTTGCGGGTGCCGGATGCGGAGCGCCACTCCTTCCTGATCGATGCGGGCGTCGATTTCCACGGTTATGCCTCCGACATCACCCGTACCTGGGCGTGGCGCCGCGGCGAGTTTGCCGATCTGATTGCAGCCCTCGACGAGCAGCAGCAGGAGATCATCAAGGAGATCAAGCCGGGTCGCCGCTACAGCGAGCTGCACCTGCAGATGCACCACAAGCTGGCGCGCCTGCTGCAAGCGACCGAGTTGGTGGATATGTCGGTGGACGAGATGATCAACACCGGGGTGACCAATGTCTTCTTCCCCCACGGCCTCGGCCACTTCCTCGGTTTGCAGGTACACGATGCGGGCGGTTTCATGCAGGATGAGCGCGGCACCCACCTAGCGGCGCCCGAGCTGTTCCCCTATCTGCGCTGCACCCGGGTGATGGAGGTGGGTCAGGTGTTCACCATCGAGCCGGGACTCTACTTCATCGACAGCCTGCTGGAGCCGCTGCGTCAGGGCGAACAGGGCAAACGGGTCAACTGGAACAAGGTGGAGGCGCTGCGTCCGTTCGGCGGCATCCGCATCGAAGACAACATAGTGCTGCACGCCAACGGGGTGGAGAACATGACCAGACAAGCAGGGCTCTGATGACGGCTGCGTACTCCATTCCGGCTGCCCCGCTGGAGTTGACCGAAGAGATAAAGAAGAGTCGCTTCATTACCCTGATCGCCCACACCCCGACCGTCGAGGCGGCCAAGGGGTGGGTCAACGAGATCAAGCGCCAACATCCGGCCGCTCGCCACCACTGCTGGGCCTTTGTGGCTGGTGCGCCGCAAGATAGTCAGGTTTATGGCTTCAGCGATGACGGCGAACCTTCCGGTACTGCGGGCAAGCCGATCCTGGCCCAGTTGATGGGCTCGGGGCTCGGTGAAATCTGCGCCGTGGTGGTGCGTTACTACGGCGGCATCCAGCTTGGCACCGGTGGACTGGTCAAAGCCTATGGGGGCGGCGTCGGTGCCGCCCTCAAGCAACTGCCCACCCTGCTCAAGGTGCCGCGCACTCCCTCTCTCATTCACTGCGATTACGGTGACATGGGGACTGTCGAGTCGCTGATCAGCAGCCATAATGGCGAATTGCTGGCGGCCGATTACGGTCAGCAGGTCACCTTGCAGGTGGCGTGGGAGTCCTCAGTTTGGGCTCAGGTGGACCGTGAATTGACCGACCGGACTCATGGGCGGGTATCCCTCAGTCCCTTAGATGGCTAGAATCCATCGCTCTTTAATTGGGGAAAGGGAGCTGTAATGCACATTCTGAGCATTATTCGCATTGTTGGCCTACTGGTTGCGTTGTTCAGCTCGACCATGCTGTTGCCTGCACTGGTGGCCTTTGGCTATCGGGATGGTGGTGGTGCCGAGTTCGTCAGCTCTTTTCTGATCGCCCTGCTGCTCGGCGTGGTGCTCTGGTTTCCCAATCGCTATCACAAGAAGGAGATGCGCTCGAAAGAGGGCTTTCTGATTGTGGTGCTGTTCTGGACCGTGCTGGGCAGTGTGGGGGCGGTGCCCTTTATCATGAGCGACGTGCCGGATATGTCGGTCTCGGAGGCCTTCTTCGAATCTTTTTCCGGCCTGACCACCACTGGCGCAACGGTACTGACCGGGCTCGATCACCTGCCCAAGGCGTTTCTGTTCTATCGCCAGTTGCTGCAGTGGCTGGGGGGGATGGGGATCATCGTACTGGCGGTGGCCATTCTGCCACTGCTGGGTATCGGGGGCATGCAGCTCTATCGCGCCGAGATCCCGGGGCCGGTGAAGGATACCAAGGTGACGCCGCGCATCGCCGAAACGGCCAAGGCGCTCTGGTTCATCTATCTGCTGCTCACCGCACTCTGTGCGCTGGCCTACTGGCTCGCCGGGATGACGCTGTTCGATGCGGTCTGCCATTCCTTCTCGACTCTGTCGGTCGGTGGCTTCTCCACTCACGATGCCAGCATCGGTTTCTTCAACAGTCCGGTCATCAACCTGATTACCGTGGTGTTCCTGCTGCTGGCCAGCGTGAACTTTGCGCTCCACTTTACCGTTTTCTCACACCGCCCGGTGCGGCTCGGTCGCTACCTTTACGATTCTGAACTCAAGGTGTTCCTGGCCATCCAGGCGACCCTGGTGATGATCTGCTTTGTCGCCTTGCTGACCCACGGACACTACGCCACCTGGCAAGAGGCGCTCAACCACGGTCTTTTCCAGGCGGTCTCTCTGGGTACCACCACCGGCTATAGCACCACGACCTATGCCGACTGGCCCTCGTTCCTGCCCATGCTGCTGATGTTCTCAGCATTTATCGGCTGTTGTGCGGGTAGTACTGGCGGCGGCATCAAGGTGATGCGTTTTATGATCCTGTTCATGCAGGGGATGCGCGAGTTGAAGCGGTTGGTTCACCCCAGAGCCATTTATACCTTGAAGCTGGGGAATCGGGCGGTGCCCGAGCGCATCGTCGAGGCGGTGTGGGGCTACTTCGCCACCTATATTATTCTCTTCTTTATGTTCATGTTGCTTTTGCTGATGACGGGACTGAACGAAGTGACCGCATTCACCGCTGTGGCTGCGGCTTTCACCAACGTAGGCCCGGGTTTGGGAGAGGTATCAGCCAACTTCGGCAATATCTCGCCGGCGGCCCAGTGGGTACTGGTGTTGGCTATGTTGTTTGGTCGATTGGAAATTTTTACGCTTCTGGTACTGTTTACTCCTGCATTCTGGCGTAGTTGAGGTTGTTATGGACAAGATTCTGGTGCTTTATTCCTCTCGGGATGGCCAAACCCGCAAAATAGTCGATGTCATGCTGGAGCAGATGCCGGGATGCGAAGTGGTGATGCATGACCTGCATACCTTGCCGATGTGCAACCTCAGCAAGTATGCCAAGGTCTTGATCGGCGCCTCCATTCGTTATGGCAACTTCCACCCCAGCTTGTTCAGCTTTATTCACGCTCATCAGGAGCAGCTGGAGGTGGCCAATGCGGCCTTCTTCTGTGTCAACCTGACGGCCCGCAAGCCAGAGAAGCAGACGCCGCAAACCAATGCTTATATGAAGAAGTTCCTGCGCCTCTCCCCCTGGAAGCCGAAAACCCTGGGGGTGTTTGCCGGTGCGCTGCAATATTCCCGCTATAACTGGTGGCAGACGCGCATCATCCAGCTGATCATGAAGATTACCGGTGGCAGTACAGACACCAGTAAGGACATTGAATTTACCGATTGGGAAAAGGTGCGCAGCTTTGCACGCGAATTCTGGTCAAAAAGGTAGCTGTGTGATGTGAATTAAGGTTTTTTTGCCCGAAACAGCCCCGCCGATGCGGGGCTTTTGTTTAATAAAACAACGGTTAAACCTGAAAGTTGTAAAAAATGCCATTTTTTGCAGTTTTCCTCTTGTCATCCCGGCGCGGCTCCCTATAATGCGCCCCTACCAGCACGGCGGAACACGCCGGACTGATGAGCCAGCTTCCTAGCGAAGTGGGCGCCGAAAGAAAAGCGAAAACAACCGCTTGACTTTCGAAGTGAGAAGCGTAATATGCGCCTCCTCAACGCGACAAGCGTGACGTTCTTTAACAATTTGAATCAAGCAATCTGTGTGGGCACTCACAGCATCGAACATCAAAAACAATTTTTGATTTTCAAT
>NZ_JAAKOE010000025.1:0-57648 GCF_049171255.1 Aeromonas sp. 603757
TAGCTCACGCCTAACCAAATGAAAAACCGTGCTGACAATTGATCCCGCATGAAACCGTCCGCCAGCGAAAATAGCGGCCAATCTGCACATAGCTCACACCTGACCAAATGAAAAACCGTGCTGAAAATTGATCCCGCATGAAACCGTCTGCCAGCGAAAATAGCGGTCTATCAGCGCCCAGCTCACGTCCTATTACACGAAAACCGGCTCTCTTTACTCTATGTCCAGCGGGATCTTCTCGCTGGCTGGCACCCGTTCGAGCTGCCAGTTGGCGATGCCCCATTCGATGATCTCGTCGATCCGGCTCGCCATCAGCTCGGGGGGCGGGCACTGGCCGAGGAAGTGCAGCGCCTGCCACAGGGCCGGTCGCACCTCATCGAGCGCCAGGGCCGGCGCATGGTTCTGCTTGGAGAGCTTGTTGCCATCTGCCAGCACCGCCAGCGGTAGATGCACCCAGTCGGGCAACGCTGCACCCAGGGTCTGGTAGAGGGCAATCTGGCGCACCGTGGGTTCGAGCAGATCGGCGCCGCGCACTATCTCGGTGATGCCGCTGTCCATATCATCCACCACCACTGCCAGGTTGTAGGCGTAAAGCCCGTCGCGACGGCGGATAATAAAATCCTCCTCGGCAAGCGCCGCAGGGACCGCGATATGGCCCTGCAAACGATCGTCGAAGTGGTAGACCGGATGGTGCTGCCGCAGCCGGGCCGCGCAACCTTCGGCCGCAAGCCCGAGGGTACGGCAGTGACCACTGTAGAGACCGCCCGCAGCCATGATTTCGCGCCGGGTGCAGCGGCACCAGTAGAGGTCCCCCGCCCGATAGAGCTGGTCGATGATCTCGTCATAACGGCGGTGGCGCGCGCTCTGGAACATCACCTCCCCATCCCACTCGAGGCCATATGCCTCAAGAGTCTTGAGGATCAGGTTCGCTGCCCCTGCCATCTCCCGCGGCGGATCAATATCTTCGATGCGCACCAGCCAGCGTCCCTGCTGCGCTCTGGCCTGCAAAAAGCTGCCGAGGGCGGCGATCAGCGAACCGAAATGAAGCGGGCCTGAGGGTGAGGGGGCAAAGCGGCCGACATAGGGGCGCACAAGGGGTGAGGATGGGGAATTCACTGGCATGACTGTTCGGGTAAGCGATTCATTGAGGCTGCATTCTGGGGCGCGACCGCCAAAAGCTCAATAAAAAAGGGAGCCCGCGAGCTCCCTTTTTCCTATACCAGAGGGTCGGGATCAACCGGCCATCTGTTTTTCCTTGATCTCGGCCAGCGTCTTGCAATCGACACAGAGGTCGGCAGTCGGACGGGCTTCCAGACGACGGATACCGATCTCGATACCGCAGTGTTCGCAGTAACCGAAATCATCGTCTTCAAGCAGCTGCAAGGTCTTCTCGATCTTCTTGATCAGCTTGCGTTCACGGTCGCGGGTACGCAGTTCAAGAGCGAACTCTTCTTCTTGCGCGGCACGATCCACGGGATCCGGGAAGTTGGCAGCCTCGTCTTTCATATGGTCGACGGTACGATCAACTTCCTGCATCAGTTGGTTGCGCCAGGCACCCAGGATCTTGCGAAAATGCGCCTTTTGTTGGTCATTCATGTACTCCTCACCCGGCTTTTCCTGGTAAGGCGCGACACCCGCAATGGCCAGGGGGCCCAGAGATTTCCTGTTTTCGCCTGTTGGCATGCCCTGTCTCCTAATTCAGCACGCTACCCGTGCCATCCATAAATTGAGGGCGACATCTATAGCAGAAGGGTAACGGGTAAGCAAACGAGCCGTACCAATAATGTTACCCACTCCAATATTTATGCACTCCCCTCGGGTAACAGGTGACCAGATTCAAACGGGATAAACCCTTGAGCCACCATGCCTTGCACCCCAACATGGGGCCGATAGCATAAAATTTCAACCCCCGCCGCGATTGCCTGCTCAATTAGCAGACTATAGTGCGGATCTATATGGGTTGCAGGGCGCATCCGGCTTATTCCGGAGTGCAACACCATAAAGAGCAGCACGGCTCTGTGGCCCGCCGCTTTCATCGCCATCAACTCGCGTAAATGCTTGGCACCACGGGCGGTGACCGCATCGGGGAAGTAGCCCATACCAGCCTCCTCCCGCTCGTCGAGCAGGGTGACCGATTTTACCTCGATGTAACAATTGCCCTTCTCGTCATCTTCCAGCAACAGATCGATGCGACTGTTCTCTTCGCCATACTTCACCTCGGTGCGCAACCGGCTGTACCCCGCCAGCGGAGCGATGGCCTCCTGCTCGATCAGCTCCCGGGCAATCTGGTTGGCGCGCGCCGTGTTGACGCAGATAAAGTGGCCCGCCGTGCTCTCGGCGATCTCCCAGCTGTTGAGCAGCTTGCGCTTGGGGTTGTCGGAGGTGGAGTACCAGACCCGGGTGCCCGGATCGGCACAACCGGTCATGGCACCGGTATTGGCGCAGTGGATAGTGATGACCTCGCCGTTATCGAGTTGCACATCGGTCAGAAAGCGCTTGTAGCGGGCCACCAGCTGGCCCGATTGCAAGGGGGGATCAAAGATCACGGGTTAGCCCTCCGCGCGTCTTCTTTTACCCGGGCCTGCAGCGGCCAGCAGGCAAGCGGCTCGTAGCGCACCCCGTCCGGAGTCGAGATGGATTGATAGAGGCAGAACTCATCGGCCTGCAGCAGAAAATTTGGGGCAGGCAGGATGGCAGGGGCCTCGACCGCCTTGCGCGACAGGGTGACATGGGGGCGATAACCCTGCTCGCCATTGCCAAGACGCAACTTCTCACCGTGGCGGCGCAGCGCCTTCGCCAGCACGGTCAGCTCGTTGGGCCACTCCTTCGGGCCAATCCAGGCGGCCTTGGCCCGGCTGAACCAGCCGGTCTCATCCAGCCTGATGGAGAGCGGCGGACAGTGCTGACGCTCCACGGCGGCGATCAGGCGGCGGGTGGTCAACTCGTCAGCCTCACCCAGAAATGCCAGGGTCAGGTGGAGGTTGGCTTGCGGCACCGGCTGACCGGGCCAGGGCAGCTGATCGCGCCAGGCGATGAGCTCGGGGGCGAGCTCCTTGACGGGCAGGGCAAAGAAGAGTTTGGCCATGTGGTGATAATGCCTTTTTCACGCTCATTGGATGGACCCATTCTATGGCAGCCATTCGGCCATGTCTCGCCAGCCTCCCGCACGAGTAGCCATCTGCGCACATCCACTCACGGTGGCGCGGGTGGCTGTGGCAGAATAGGCGCCGTTTTACCGGTTGCTACAAAAGGTGCTCATCGCTTTGTCCCAGCTCCCCATCGTTTCGGTATTGCCCGAACTCTTTGCCGCCCTCGACAGCCACACCAGCGTGATCCTGCAGGCGCCGCCCGGCGCGGGCAAATCGACCCTGCTGCCGCTGGAGCTGGTGCGTCAGAACCGGCTGCCCGGCCGCATCATCATGCTGGAGCCAAGGCGCCTGGCTGCGCGCAATATCGCCACTTTTCTGGCCCGTCAGCTGGGGGAGAAGGTGGGCGAGCGCATCGGCCTGAGGGTGCGTGGCGAGAGCCGCACCAGCTCAGCGACCCGGCTCGAGATCGTCACCGAAGGGGTGCTGACCCGGATGTTGCAGCAAGACCCTGAGCTGACTGGCGTCTCGCTGGTCATCTTCGATGAGTTCCACGAACGCAGTCTGCACGCCGATACCGCGCTGGCCTTCGCCATCGAGAGCCAGCAAGGGCTGCGCGATGACCTAAAGCTCTTGGTGATGTCCGCCACCCTGGATGGCATGGCACTCGAGACCTTGTTGCCGGATGCCCCTGTGGTTCGCTCGGAAGGGCGCGGTTTTCCCATCGACTACCACTACCGCCCCGCCAATCGCCAGCAATGGCTGGAGCCGCAGGTCGGTGCCGTGGTGCTCGAAGCGCTGGCCGAGCAAGATGGCAGCCTGCTGGTCTTTCTGCCGGGACAGGGTGAGATCGAGCGACTGGTGCAATGGTTGGCAGACAAACTGCCGGACGACGTGACCCTCGCCCCCCTCTACGGCCGCCTCGACATGGCGGCGCAGCAGGCAGCCATCGAACCAGCGCCTGCCGGCCGCCGTAAGCTGGTGCTCACCACCAATGTGGCGGAGACCTCCCTCACCATCGAAGGGATTTCGGTGGTGATCGACAGCGGGCTGGAGCGACGGGCTTCCTTTGATCTGAAAAGCGGTGTCACCCGGCTGGAAACCCGCCAGATAGCCAAATCCTCCGCCACCCAGCGGGCCGGTCGCGCTGGCCGTCTCGGCCCCGGTTTCTGCTACCGGCTCTGGAGCAACGAAGTGCAGGAACGGCTCGCCGAGCAGAGCCCGCCAGACATCCTCACTCAGGAGTTGACCAGCCTGTTGCTGGACGCCGCCCAGTGGGGGGCAAAGGTGGAAGATCTGCCGCTTCTCGATATGCCTCCCGCCGCCGCGGTGGCCAGCGCCCAGCGGCTGCTGGTGGCCCTTGGCGCCATGAAGCCGGATGGTGAGCAACAACTCACTCCCGCTGGCCGCGCCATGGCCGCCTTCGGTACTCACCCTCGCCTCGCTCGCATGCTGCTGCGCGCCCGCGAGCTGGAGTCAGAGGGTCTGACAGGGATTGTCGCCGATGCCGCTTATCTGGTGGCGTTGCAGGAAGAAGATCTGCGAGGATCGGAGCGCCTCTCGGTGCTGTTCCACCGCCGTCAAAACGCCCTGCGCCAAAACGCTGCCCGCTGGTTTGAACGGCTTGGCGCCCGCCCTGCCAATGCACAGGGTCAGTGGCTGGGGCTACTCTGTGCCCTCGCCTGGCCGGATCGCATCGGCAAACTGCGCAGCGGCAGTCGCTATCAACTCAGTGGTGGGGTGAGCTGCGATCTGGTAGAAGGTCATCCCTGTCAGGGACAAGCCGCCCTTATCGCTATCGAGATGGGGCAGAACGATCGCGGCAGCCGCATCTTTATCGCCGAACCGGTCGATCTGGACGAGCTGGTACGCCTGCTGCCGGAACTGGTCAGCGAACGGCAGTGGTTCGACTGGGACGAGCGCGAGGAGCGGGTGCGCGCCGAACGCCAGCAGGTGATCGGCGAACTGGTGTTGAGCCAGCGGCCGCTGACCGAACTCTCTGACGAGCAGAAAGGGCGCTGCCTGCTGCAAGGCATTCGCCGCAAGGGGCTGCATGTGCTGCCTTGGGACGAGAGCAGCGAAGGGCTGCTGGCCCGCCTGCGCTGCGCCCGCGACTGGCTGCCCGATGAGGGGTGGCCCGCGATGGATGAGGAAAGTTTGCTTGCCACGCTGGAACAGTGGTTGCTGCCAGCGGTGAGCGGCATGACCCGGCTTGAGCAGTTGAAAAAGCTCAACCTCGGCGACATCCTGCGCCAATCCCTGCCCTGGCCGCAGCCCAAGCGGCTGGACGAGGCGCTGCCGAGCCACTTTGCAGCGCCCACCGGCAGCCGGGTGCGGATCCGCTATCAGCCCGGGCAGGCACCGGTAATCCCGGTGCGCATTCAGGAGATGTTCGGTCAAGGTTCGACCCCCTGCGTGGCAGATGGCAGGGTGCCGCTGGTGGTGGAGCTGCTCTCCCCCGCCCAGCGGCCGCTACAGATCACCGCCGATCTGGCCGCCTTTTGGGCTGGCTCTTACGAGCAGGTGAAGAAAGAGATGAAGGGGCGCTATCCCCGCCACTACTGGCCGGATAATCCGCTGGAAGCGATGCCGACCAAGGTCACCAAAAAGAAGATGGGCATCTAGGTTCGGCGGGTTAATCCCGCTCGAACGTTCGCGAATGCGACATAACAAGTAGAAAGGAAAGCAAAGAGGATTTATGGCAACCCAACGACGCAAGCGTGCCCCCAAGAAGGCAGCGCCCAAACGCACCATCTGGCGCAAGCTGTTCTGGCTTGGCTTCAAGCTCTCCCTGGTGGTGGCGGCCTTTATGGTGGTGTTTGGCATCTACCTCGATACCAAGGTGCGCGAGCGCTTCGATGGCGAGAAGTGGCAGTTGCCAGTGATGGTTTACAGCCGCCCGCTGGAGCTCTACCCCAGCCAGCGCCTGTCGCGGGACCAGATGCTGCGCGAGCTCAATATGCTGAGCTACAAGCAGGTGCGCCAACCTCACACGCCGGGTGAATACACTATCAACGGCAACCGCATCGAGCTGATTCGCCGTCCGTTCGAGTTCTATGATGGCGCCGATGGAGCCCGCGGCCTGCGCCTCACCTTCAACGGCCCGCGCCTTGAGGGGATCCAGTCGCTGGAGAACCAGCGCCAGCTCGGTTACGCCCAGATGGACCCGGTGCTGCTCGATCGCCTCAACACCGAAGATCGGGAAGATCGCCTGCTGGTGCGCATCGCCGAAGTGCCCGACAGCCTGCTGGTGACCCTGCTCACCACCGAAGATCGCGACTTCTACCAGCATGGCGGCGTCTCGCCGGTGGCCATCATGCGCGCCATGTTCGCCAACCTGGTCGCGGGTCGCACCGTGCAGGGGGGCAGTACCCTGACCCAGCAGCTGGCCAAAAACTTCTTCCTGACCCGTGAGCGCAGCCTGTGGCGAAAACTGCAGGAAGCCTATATGGCGGTTCTGATCGACTATCGCTACAGCAAGGACGAGATCCTCGAGTCCTACCTCAACGAGGTCTATCTGGGGCAGAACTTCTCGCAAGGGGTCTATGGTTTCGGCCTCGCCTCCTACTTCTACTTCGGCATTCCGGTCAACGAGCTGGATATCGATCAGGTCGCCCTGCTGGTCGGTCTGGTGAAAGGCCCCTCCTATTACGACCCATGGCGCTTCCCGGAGCGAGCCAAGACCCGCCGTGATCTGGTGCTGAAGCTGCTGATGGATCACGGCAGCCTGACCCAGGCCGAGTATGAACTGGCCAGCCGCCAACCCCTCGGCATCATCGCCCGTGGCCAGATGAGCTATGGCCGCACCCCGGCCTTTATGGGACTGCTCAAGCGGGAGATCCAGAGCCGCTTCGGCGCCGATCTGCTCAAGCAGTCCGGCCTCAAGATCTTCACCAGCCTCGATCCCATCGCCCAGCACGCGGCCGAGCGAGCGGTCGAATCGGGCCTCGCCGATATCGAGAAACTGCGCGGCAAGAAGAAGCTGGAGGCGGCCATGGTGGTCTCCGACTGGCACAAGGGCGAAGTGGTGGCGCTGGTGGGTGGCCGCGATCCCCGCTACGCAGGGTTCAACCGGGCGCTGGATGCCCGCCGCCAGATCGGCTCGCTGGTGAAACCGGCGGTCTACCTGACCGGTCTATCCAACGGCCTGACCCTGGCGACCCCGCTCAAAGATCAGCCGATCCGCATTCGCGGTCAGGATGGTCAGGTCTGGACGCCGCAAAACTACGATCGCAAGTTCCGCCAGAGCGTGCCGCTGATGGATGCGCTGGCCAGCTCACTCAACGTGCCGACCGTCAATCTGGGTCTGCAGGTGGGGCTGGAAAAAGTGGTCGACACCCTGCACAAGCTGGGAGTCCAGCAGGAGATCCAGCCCTATCCGTCGCTGGTGCTGGGGGCGGTGGCCCTCTCCCCGCTGGAGGTGAACCAGATGTATCTGCCCATCGCCAATCAGGGGCTAACCCAGCCGCTGTCGGCCATTCGCGCCGTGGTGAACGGGGATGGCAGCCTGCTCTATCAGCATGATCAGACCGCCAAGCGGGTCACCGACCAGCAGGCAAGCTGGCTGACCCTGTTCGCCATGACCAAGACGGTGAGTCAGGGCACGGCCCGCGCGCTCAGTGCCAAGTTCCCCGGCGCCACCATGGCGGCCAAGACAGGCACTACCAACGAGCTACGCGACTCCTGGTTTGCCGGGATGGACAACAACGAACTGGTCAGTATCTGGGTCGGTCGCGACGACAACACCCCGGCGGGCTTGACCGGTGCCAGTGGTGCTCTGCAGCTCTTTAGCGGCTACATGAGCCAGCGCGGCGTCAACAGTCTGGGACTGAAGATGCCGGAAGGGGTCACCTGGGCCAACTTCTCCCGCGCCAGCGGCACCCGCGTCGCCAGCGACTGCCCGGGCAGCCTGCAGGTGCCGGCCAAGGCATCCACCATGGGCTCCCCGGCTGGCTGCGCCAGCAGCGCGACGCCGCGCAGTGCGCTGGATGACTGGTTCGGCGGTTTCTTCAACTAGATCTACGACACGGGCAGCGCAGGCTGCCCGTTCACTATGCTGCTGACAAGGAAACACCATGACCTTTCCGCTGTTTGACGCCATCCACCATGTGGCCATCATCGCCAGCGATTACCCACGCTCGCGCCACTTCTACCACGAGGTGCTGGGGCTGCCCATCATCGCCGAGACCCTGCGCGAAGCGCGCCAGTCATGGAAACTGGATCTGGCCCTGCCGGACGGCAGCCAGCTGGAGCTGTTCAGCTTCTCCTCGCCTCCCGAGCGCCCCTCCCGCCCCGAGGCGTGCGGCCTGCGCCATCTCGCCTTTCGGGTCAGCGATCTTGACCGGGTCATCGCCCACCTGCTGGCCCATCGGGTCGAGGTAGAGCCGGTACGGGTGGACGAGCTGACCGGCAAGCGCTTTACCTTCTTCGCCGACCCCGACGGCCTGCCGCTGGAGCTCTACGAAGCGCCGCGCTGAGCCTGAGTCGGTCAAACAGTCGGCCAAACAAAAAGCCGCCCGGCGAAACCGGGCGGCTTTTGTTATTGCTTCAGATTATCAGGCGGTAGTCAGCATAACGACTGCCAGCGCCATCACCATCATGCCAGCCCAGCCGATGGGCTTGAGCCGCTCACCGAAGAAGAGCAAACCGCCCAGCGCCGTACCGACGATGCCGATAGCCCCCCAGGTGGCGTAGGCAACAGCCAGGTCAATCTGGCCGCCACTTACCGCTTCCGAGAGCAGGGTAAAGGCGCCGAGTACCAGCATGATCCCCAGGAATCCCCACCCCTTGTAACGAAAACCCTTGGAGCGGTTGATGGCCATGTTGGCGCCGATATCGATCAGTGCGGCACCCAGTACAATCACAAACGGACTCATGCTGTGGCCTCCGCTTCTACTGACTTGTCTGCGGGCTCATCATGGGTCTCCCCCATGGTCACCATAACAATCCCCACTATCGCGAGAGCCAGGCCAATCAGCTCCTGAACGGTCACATCGTAACCAAGGAACATGACCGACACTATGGTGATCAGGGTGATCCCGAGCCCCTCCCAGAGCGCAAACGCAATACCAATGGAGATTGTTTTGGCGGCTTTCGCCAGCAACCAGTACGAGAAACCGATCAACAGCCACATCGGGATGTAATTCATCCAGCCTGCCCCCTGCTCGGGGATCATGGCCATGCTGGAGGTACCGGCGACCTCGGTCACGATGGCGCCGGTCAAAAACAGCCGGGCCAGAAACATACGACTTAATAACATATAAGATGCCTTTGTTGCTTCGACGGGAGAGATGGTAAACGGGGAGAAGCAACTCGCGACAATCGCTCAGCGTCGATTATTCCGACGCCGCAGGTTTGCCTTGCCTTGGTTCGGCACGCTAAGGTGATGGTGAAAAACTCCGCCACAGCCTGTAAAACATGAAGCTATATCAAATAGAACTCTTTGTAGAGTCCGCCAATAGCGGCTCTATTGCCAACACCGCCCGTCGCCTCGGCAAAAGCCGCAGCGCCGTCAGCACCGCCATCGCGGCGCTGGAAGTTGAGCTTGGCGTCGAACTTTTTGAACGAGGTGCCAATCAGAGTCGCCTGACCGAGATCGGTGAGCTGGTGCTAGATGATTGCACCCGCCTGCTGCAGGCAGCCAACAGCCTGCAGCAGAAGTGCAAACATTACGCCTCGGGGGCCGAAGTGGCGCTGCGAGTCGCCCGCGATGACGCGATTCCCGAACCGGTGTGGCGCGAGATGCTGGCCAGCCTGCACAATCAGTTTCCCGGCACCAGTATCTCGCTAGTGCTCGCCTCTCCGCCCGAACTGCCGGCGCTGGTGGAAGAGGGATTCGTCGATGCCGCTTTTGGCCTTATCACAGAAGATCAGGAGCGCAGCGGCCTCAATATCGACGTGCTCAACCCGATCCGCACCCTGATGGTGGTGGCCCCCAGCCATCCGCTGGCCGGACTGAAGCGGGTCAAACAGCAGGATCTGACCGATCACACCCAGGTCACTCTCTCGTATGTAGATGAATTTTCTGTAAAAAGCCTGCTACCTGTGGGAGGCCAGCATATAGGTCTCTCCAGCTTCGAGTTGATGCGCAACGCGGTCCTCGATGGGCTGGGCTGGGCAGTTCTCCCCTCGCCACTTATCCAGAGCCAGCTGCGACAAGGCACCCTGCTGACCCTGAAGCACAAGTTCAGCCTGCAGTGGCGAGACTATGGCGTCTATCTGGCAGAAAATGCCTATCACGGCAAAGTATTGGCCTGGTTGAAAAAATCGATCCAGAGTTATCTTGAGCCTTTCGAGTAAAGATGAAAGAGGCGGTGCCAGCTCACGATATCTGCTTATCCTGATGATCCTGACAGAGGTGATCGTGCATACTCTTCACATACTCATTGAGCGCCGGAGGCGTAACCGATATGAGCAGTGCCCAAGACAAGGACGATATCTGGCTGGATGACGACATCATCGAACTCGATGATGAAGAGGTCGTGGTCCCCAAGGCACTCAATCCCTGGCAAGTGCTGATCGTGGATGATGAGCCGGATATTCATCACGCCACCCGGCTTGCCCTCTCCAATATTCAATACAAATCTCGCCCGCTCGAGCTGCTCAACGCCTATAGTGGTGCAGAAGCCGCCACCATGCTGGAGGCCAATCCCAGGATTGCCCTGATCCTGCTGGATGTGGTGATGGAGACCGAAGATGCCGGTTTGCGGCTGGTGCACCGGATCCGCAACGAGATGCGCAACTCGCTGGTGCGGATCGTGCTGCGTACCGGCCAACCCGGTCAGGCACCGGAACAAAGGGTGATCCTCGATTACGACATCAACGACTACAAGACCAAGACCGAGTTGACGGTACAAAAACTCTTCACCACCGTCATCGCCTCCCTTCGCTCCTACGAAACCCTCAGCGCCATCGACAAGAGCCGACAGGGACTCGGCAAAATTCTGGAGGGCGCGGGCGATCTCTACCATCTCCATTCACTCAAGGAGTTTGCTTCCGGCGTGCTCAAACAGATCAGCGCCATTCTCGATGTGGGCACCGAAGGGGCCATCTGTGCCGAACGCCGTCCAGGCGAACATGGGCTTGAGATCCTGGCGGCAACCGGAGACTACGAGGCGCTGCTGGAGGAGAAGAGCCTTGATGAATTTTCTGCCCTGAAAGAGTCGGTCATGAAGGCGTTAAACGAGCGCTGCAACCGCTTTGAACACCCGCAGGACTCTCTCTATATCGCCGCCCAGAATGGCCGCGAGTTCGTGTTGAGCTTCACCCCGACCCAGCCTCTGGATCCTCTCGAGTGCGACCTGCTGGATGTCTTCTGCCAGCGCATCTCGGCGGCCTACGACAATCTCTATCTCTACAACCAGCTGCTTCGTGCCCAGGAGGCCACCGTGGTGGCGCTGGCGGCGCTGGCGGAGTTTCGTGATTCCGATACCGGCGAGCATGTCTTGCGGGTGCAGAAGCTCTCGGATGCCATCGTGGCCGAATTGAAGCAGATGGCGGTCTACCCGGAGCAACTGACTCCGGAGTTTGTCGAAATGATCGGTATGGCTTCCATCCTGCACGATGTGGGCAAGGTGGGCACCCCGGACCATATCCTGCACAAGCCCGGCCGTTTCGACCCGGAAGAGCGGGCCATCATGGAGCAGCACGCCGGTATCGGCGCCAATATCCTGCACAAGGCGGGCGAAATGGTGGAGGGAACCAGCTACCTCTCGCTGGGGGCAGAGATCGCCCGGGGCCACCATGAGCACTTCGATGGCAAGGGCTACCCGCAGCAGCTGGCTGGCCAGCAGATCCCGCTGTCGGCGCGGATTGTGGCGGTAGTCGATGTGTTCGATGCCCTGCTCAGCAAGCGCCCCTACAAGGAGCCCTGGACGCTGACGCAGACCATGGAGTATATCCAGTCCCGCTCCGGTACCCAGTTTGACCCTCATGTAGTGACAGCCCTGTCGCGACTGGTCAACGAGTCGAGACTCCCCTACTCGCTCTGACCCTCTTTACTCGCAACTCCACATGCTCTGCCGGTGACCTTGCTCACCGGCAGAGCATCAAAACAGCCGTTTTGTTGCATCCCGCACACATCAAAGTGCCGCAAAGCGGAAACATCCCCCTTCTTTGTTAACGATAACCGCTGAAATATGGTCATTTAACATCACATCGCTATAATATCGGCCTGCAAACCTGATACTAACAACGAAGGAATTATCATGAGCCTGAACCTGGTACCGGCTGGCAAGAGCCTGCCCGACGATATCTATGTCATCATCGAAATCCCGCAGAATGCCGACCCGATCAAATACGAAGTCGACAAGGACAGCGGTGCTATTTTCGTTGATCGCTTCATGTCTACCCCGATGTTCTATCCGTGCAACTACGGCTACGTGAACGCGACCCTCTCTCTGGATGGTGACCCCGTCGACGTACTGGTTCCGACCCCCTACCCGCTGCTGGCCGGCTCCGTCATTCGCTGCCGCCCGGTTGGCGTGCTGAAGATGACCGACGAATCTGGCGAAGATGCCAAGATCGTTGCCGTGCCGCACTCCAAGCTGACCAAGCAGTACGACCACATCCAGGATGTGAACGATCTGCCGGAACTGCTGAAAGCCCAGATCCAGCACTTCTTCGAGCGATACAAAGAGCTGGAAGCGGGCAAATGGGTCAAGGTGGAAGGTTGGGGCGACAAGGCCGCTGCCGAAGCCGAGATCAAAACCTCTGCCGAGCGTTACGCTGCCAAGTAAGCATCACTCGGTTTGTAAAAAAGGCGCCTTATGGCGCCTTTTTTGTCGGTGTTTGCGGCAGCAGACCGGCCGCCTCTTCGGCAGGATTGCCCTGAATGTATATTTCACGGCCATCTTTCTGGTAGGGACGATAGTAATCACCGCCACAGCGATAGCCGCCGCCCGGCTGGCTCATCAGCTCGCAGTTGACCGGCAACACCTCCAGCCACTTGATGGCCTGCTGGTAGCGCAGCCACTCCTGCCATTCGTGTTCGCGCGCCAGCTGGTCACGCAGGGCAAAGGTATCCGCAACGGACATCCCCTTGTTGACGATCACCTGACCCGCCATGGCTGGCAGGCTGAGCAGCCCAAACAGCACTATGATCCAAGGCTTCATAACCCCTCCAGAGTGACTTAATTTCACAATTAAATTAAAAGTCACATCAATCTGTTATCCAGATCACAAAACGAAACATCACCAAAGTGGTGCCGGCTCACCTAGTTGTTAATTATCGTCCACGGCAGGAAGCACCACCATGAAGCTGACCCCCGCGCTGTTGCTCAGCCTCACTCTCTACACCACCCTTGGCGCCACAAGCAACGCCAGCGAGATCAACATGAGCTGGCAGTGGCAATCCACCGATGGCCAGCGCAAGCACTTCCAGCTGACCACCGACGATCAGGTGATGGCCGCCAGTCGCCACGAGATGAGCCTGCTGAAGGCCTCTCTCACCAATCCGCTGGAGACCCTTTACGCCTATATCAGCCCACGGCTCTACAACAGCATCAACCTGATCAATCAGAGCAGCCCCGAGACAGCTACCAAGTTTCGCAATCTGGAGCAGGCCTTCACCCTGCGGGACGACAGCATGGAGTCGCTGCTATTCTGGCAAGCCTACCAACAGTATCAGGAGGATGCCTTCTACCAGATGAGGGTGATCCCCTGCGTCCATCCGGCCAATCGCAAACTGCCTTGCGTGCGACCCGATTACTCCCAGCTCTTCTACCACTTCAAAGGGCACCTCAAGCCGCTGGCGCAGCAGTTTGCGGCCAAGGATCTCGCCACCAGCGTCAGCCTGCTGCAGGAGTGGCTGAACGCCATCCCCACCCAGCCGGAGCAGCTGGATCACTTCGCGCCGCCGCTACAGGCACTGCAAGATAACAAGGCCGACAGCGACGAGAAGGCGCTGCTGATGGCCAGTCTGCTGGCGGAGCTGGCCCCGCAATATGTGCTCAGCATCATCTATCCGGATATCAGCATCGGCAGCGTCTCCCCTGCCTGGTTGGCCATTACGGCAGACAGTGGCATACCCGGTGATGTGGTGGTGATCAACAATCAGCGCCATGTGCTGCTGACCGGCTCGTCCCTGTTGGCCCAGCAGATGACCATGGCCAAGATCCCCCTCATCAGCGAATCGCTCTACTGACGCAGACAGCTCAGACCAGCAGCCAATTCATTGATTTTTATTGATGTCATGCCATCCTAGCCGCCCTTGCCAGCCAACCACCTGACTGGCGGGGCGCCGACGCTTCTGAATTGCGATCTTATTTAACACTTTTTAAACAGATCCGATCAGTTTAGGATGAAGCTCGCCCATTCCCTCAATCCGAAACTCGTTATAACATAACAAATGGAGTGTCATCAGGATGAAACATCTCGTACTTACTTTGGCGCTGCTGCCATCTCTGGTCTTTGCTCACAACTTCAAGGATGGCAACCCGGTGCCGCTGGTCAATGTCAGCGACAAGGGTGAGCTGGTACTGAACGGCAAGGATATCGGCTACCAGCCGTGGCAGAGCACCTCGCTCACCGGCAAGGTGTTCCTGATCCAGCATATTGCCGGTCGCTCCAGTGCCAAGGAGCTGAACGCCCCGATGATCGAGGCGATCAAGGCCGCAAAGCTGCCGCAAGACAAGTACCAGACCGTTACCGTCATCAACAGCAATGACGCCATCTGGGGTACCTCCGGCTTCGTGAAGAGCAGTGCCGAGGACAGCAAGAAAGAGTTCCCCTGGTCCGCCATGGTGCTGGATGCCAAGGGCATGGCGCGTAACGCCTGGGCTCTGACGCCGGAAAGCTCGGCGATCATCCTGCTGGATAAAGAGGGCAAGGTGCTGTTTGCCAAAGATGGCCAGCTCGATGCCAACAACATTGCTACCGTGATGGGGCTCATCAAGTCCCATCTCTAAGTCAGAGAGAAAGGGCGCTGATGGCGCCCTTTCCATAAGGGTCTATGGGTCGTATCAAACTGAAAATCTGGATCTTGCTGCTGGGCTGGTTATGGCTGCAGCCAGCCCTTGCCCGGCACCAGTTTGAATCCGCCCTGCCCGGCCACGACGACCATCACTGCCTGGTTTGCGCCCTCCATCTGGATGGCAAGCAGGTCATCACCGCTACCCCCTATTGTTTCCCCGGTTCGACCTCTGTTCTGCCCGCAGTTTCAATCATGCAACGCTCGGCAGATACCGCCACGCTTCACAGCTATGCCATCCGTGCGCCACCACTCTCCGCTTTTATCTATCCCTTTGTTTAATTTCGCTATTTGTTTTGAAAAAGGATTAAAGATGAAAGCAGTTACTCTGTTGCTGGCGGTAGCCACCTTTGCCGCGCACGCCAATCACGACGAACACGAGAGCCACAGCCATGGCGCCCACGAGCATGGCCACGGCCACCTCAATCTGGTGGTCGATGGCGATCAGCTGATGATCGAACTGCAGGCACCCGCAGCCGATCTGGTGGGCTTCGAGCACGCCGCCAAGAGCGATGAAGAGAAGGCTCAGTATGCCAAGGCGGTCGCCCGCCTCCAGCAGCCTGACGCCCTGTTCCGCTTCGACCCGGCGGCGGGCTGCAAACTGACCCAGCAGGAGCTGCAGGCCGCCAAAGAAGAGCATGATCACGACCATGACCATGACCATGACCATGACCATGACCATGACCATGACCATGACCATGACAAGGCTGCCAGCGACAAACATGAAGACCACCATGATCATGACGAAGCGGGTCACGCCGATATGGGCGCCATGTACACCTACACCTGCGCTACGCCGGCCAAACTGACCGGCCTTGAGGCGACCCTGTTCAGCGTCTATCCGAGCCTTGAGAAGCTGAGCGTGCAGGGCATTCTGCCTACCGGCCAGACCGCTGGCGAGCTGACCCCGTCCGCCAACAAGCTGAGCTGGTAACGCCATGAAAAAAGCCGTGGTTGAGATCCGCGATCTGGCCTTTGCCTGGCCAGGTGGCGACGCTGTACTCGATCTGCCCGCCCTCACTATCCGCGAGGGTGAGCGGGTCTTTATCAAGGGCCCGTCAGGCTCCGGCAAGTCGACCCTGCTCGGGTTGCTGGCCGGGATCCAGACCGCCAACCACGGCACCCTGGAGGTGCTGGGCCAACCATTGGCCCGGCTCTCTGGCCGTGCCCGTGACCACTTCAGGGCGGCCAATCTGGGTTATATCTTCCAGCAGTTCAATCTGCTGCCTTTTCTCTCGGTGCAGGACAACGTGACTGCTGCCCTCACCTTCTCGCCCGCCAAACGGGCCCGCCTGCAAGGGAGTCCGGAGCAGGAGGCGCGCCGTCTGCTGGCGGAGCTGCAACTGCCGGACGACGCGCTGCATCGCCCCGTCCATGCCCTCAGCATCGGCCAGCAGCAGCGGGTTGCCGCCGCGCGGGCGCTGATCGGCTCGCCGCCACTGGTGATCGCCGACGAGCCCACCTCGGCCCTCGACACCGACAACCGGGCGGCCTTTATCAAGCTGTTGTTCGAGGAGTGCGACAAGCAGGGCTCGACCCTGATCTTCGTCAGTCACGACCCTTATCTCGAACCCCTGTTCCCGCGGGTCGAAAACCTGCAACAGCTCAACCGGAAGGCATCATGCTAAAGCTAGCCCTACAAAGTCTCTGGGCCCGCCGACTCACCGCCGGGCTCACCCTGCTGGCCGTAGCCATCAGCGTCACCCTTCTACTCGGGGTGGAGCGGGTGCGCACCCAGGCCCGCGAAAGCTTCTCCAATACCGTCTCGGGAACCGATCTCATCGTCGGTGCCCGCTCTGGTCAGGTGAACCTGCTGCTCTACTCGGTGTTTCGCATCGGCAACCCCACCAACAACGTGGGGTGGGACTCCTATCAGGCCATCAAGCAGAAACCCGGCGTCGCCTGGACCATCCCGCTTTCGCTTGGTGACTCCCACAAGGGATTTCGGGTGCTCGGCACCAATGGCGACTACTTCACTCACCTGAAATACGGTCAGCAACAGTCGCTGCAATTGCGGGAAGGGCGGCCATTCGACACGCCGTTTGAAGCTGTGCTCGGCTCTCAGGTGGCCGAGAAGCTCGGCTATCACCTTGATCAATCCATCGTCATCGCCCACGGCGCTGGCAACACCTCGTTCAGCCAGCACGACAACCTGCCATTCAAGGTGGTGGGTATACTGGCGCCGACCGGCACGCCCATCGATCGCACCATCCATGTGCCGCTGGCGGGGATTGAGGCGATCCATCTGGGCTGGGATACCGGCCGCCACAGCAAGAACGTGACGCCGGAGCAGGCGCTGGCGCAGGATCTCACCCCGAAAACCATCACCGCCTTTATGGTGGGCTTGAGCAACCGGATCCTGGCGTTCCAGCTGCAGCGCAGCGTCAACACCTATCCCAAGGAGCCGCTGATGGCGATCCTGCCGGGGGCCGCCCTGCAGGAACTGTGGAGCCTGATGAGCGTGGCGGAAACCGCGCTGTCGGTGATCGCCGGTTTCGTGGTAGTCGCGGGTCTGATCGGCATGCTGACTACCTTGCTGGCGGGGCTTAACGAGCGGCGCCGGGAGCTCGCCATCTTGCGCTCCCTCGGTGCGGGCCCTGCCCACCTGTTCCTGCTGCTGGCGCTGGAAGCGATGGCGCTGACCACGGTTGGCATCGCTCTCGGGGTCGCAGTGCTCTATCTGGGGCAGGGGCTTGCCTCGCCCTGGCTGCTCAGCCACTATGGCCTGCAACTGAGTCTGGGGCTGCCGAGCACCTACGAGTGGCAATTGCTGGGGGTAGTCTGGCTGGCAGGCATGGTGATCGGCCTGCTCCCTGCTGCACGCGCTTACCGCTACAGCCTGAGCGATGGCATGAGCATTCGCGTCTAGCGAGACGCCCAAAATTGAAACAGAAGGACAGATGATGAAGTGGAAAATTGTGGCGCTGCTCGCCAGCCTGCTGGTGCTGCCCGCCCTGGCCGCCGATTACAAAACCATCGACTGGGATGTTCTCATCCCGGAAGGGGAGAAACTGCTGCCACCGCCCCAGGTCAATCACGAAGATCCCATGTCGGTGCCGCAACCGGTGGGTGGGGTAAACAAGAAGCTGGACAACCAGGATGTGCGCATTCCGGGCTTTGTGGTGCCGCTGGAAGGGGATGCCAAGAAGATCACCGCCTTCCTGCTGGTGCCCTACTTCGGCGCCTGCATCCATGTGCCGCCGCCCCCCACCAATCAGGTGATCTATGTGAGCTACCCCAAGGGGGCGCCGGTGGATGATCTGTGGGATGCCATCTGGGTGAAGGGCAAGATGCGCACGGTCAGCTCCAGTCACGAGATGGCCACCGCCTCCTATTCGATGGAAGCGGTCGAGGTGAGTGTCTACGAGGAGTAATTCTCCCATTGTAAAAAAAGCGGCCTCCACGGAGGCCGCTTTGTTATCTTGGCATCCCGGTTGGAGTAACATTCAGCTCCAGAACCTGTGCGAATGGAGTCAGCATGGCAGACCTCCCCCCCCCGAAAAAAGAGAGTTCGATCCTGAGCAGCCAGGAGCAGACCCTGCGTCTGGCCCGCAGTCGCGGTATCGACGGCATGCTCACCCGCAATACCGACAGCACCTTCGAACAGCGCGCCACCTTTCGCCATCTGGCGGATCAGGCCGCCCGCCAGCGCAATCTGGAAGCCATCATGGTGATGGCCTCCCGCCACTGCGAAGAGACCGCGGCTGGCGGCGAGATGGACAGCGACTGGCTGACCCGCTTTCTGCAACTGGCGGAAGATATCAGCATGGTGCCGATGCAGCAGCTGTGGGGGCGGATCTTCGCGCTGGAAGTCGCCACGCCGGGCCGCTTCTCCATTCGAGCGCTCGCCACCCTCAAAGAGATGACCCAGCGCGAGGCCCAGCTGTTTCAGCGCATCTGTTCACTGACTTGCCACTACACAGGCAGCGACGAGCAGCGACTGCTGCTGGGGCTGCACAAGGGGGCCACCCTGCTGAGCCGCGCCAAAGCAACCCGCCTTGGCCTTGGCAAATACCGACTGCCCTACAACGCCCTGCTGCAACTGTTTGAGCTCGGGCTGCTGCATCGCGCCGAGCTGGAATCCGGCCCGCTGCCCGCCGATGGGGTCGAGCTGGAGTTCGGCAACCAGCGCTGGCGGCTGCAGTGCAAGCAGAACAACATCACCCTGCTCTACTACCGGCTCACCCCGGTGGGCAACGAGCTCGCCCAGCTGCTGCAAGAGTCGCCGCTGGAGGAGTACCTGCAGGATCTGAAAACCGTGCTGGTGCAGGGGATCCAGATTGAAGTGATGCAGCTCGTCAGCGCCCCCTCCTCACCCGCTCCCGACCCTCTCCCCTGATCTCTGGCGGGGCAGCTGATGCCCCGTCGGTTCATGGCTCCTTCGCATCCAGCTGCTGGCTCCAAGCTTATGGGCTTGTCCAGAATAGGTTGCAAATTGCAGATGCCGCAGAGGCATACCTCGTCAGCTCCGTTGCATATTGCAAACAGCAACGTTCTTTTCCTGCCAAAACGGCACTAATAACATATCAATCATTAGCTTTTGCCAGCTGGCCCACCCCTTGCAGATGTCTTGATGTAGATCAAAATCTAACCATCACAGCTCGGGAGTAAGGCCATGAGAATCAATCAACCGGTTACCCAAAGAGAACGTCTCTATCCAGACCACCAGAGCCTGATCTCCACCACGGATCTGGAGAGCCGCATCACCTACGCCAACGAGGAGTTCTGCGAGATAGCAGGCTTCTCGCTCGACGAGCTGGTGGGGGAACACCACAATCTGGTGCGTCATCCTGACATGCCGAAACAGGCCTTTGCCGATCTGTGGAACCATATCCGCGAAGGCAAGAGCTGGATGGGGCCGGTGAAAAATCGCTGCAAGAGTGGCGATCACTACTGGGTCAGCGCCTTTGTCACCCCCATCAAGGATGCCAGCGGCCGGGTGGTGGAGTATCAGTCGGTACGCACCGCCCCGAGCGAGGAGATCAAACAGCGGGCCGAGAAGGTCTATGCCGACCTTCGCAACAACAAGCTGCCGCTGGCGCTCAAGTTGCCCACCTTCTCCCATACCCTGGCCATCAACCTCTGTCTGCTGCTGAGCCTGCTCGCCATGTTTGCGCTGGGCTACAGCCACGACATGAACTGGCAACTGGCGCTGGCCGCCCTGCCGCTGGCGATAGCGGCCATCACCCTGAATGCCCTCTCCCGCCGCCTCGGCAAGCTCAACAAGATGGCCCGCAGCCGCTTTGACAACCCGCTGATGCAACTGCTCTACACCAACAAGGTGGACAACATCGCCGCCATCGAACTCTCGATGGTGATGAATCAGGCCGAGTTCAACGCCGTGCTGGCCCGCACCCAGCAGACTTGCAGCAAGATCCTGCAGGCCGCCGAAGGGGATCTGCGCAACGCCGAATCCATCACCGACAACCTGCAACAGCAGCAGGCCGAAACCAATCAGGTAGCGACCGCCGTGACCGAGATGTCGGAATCCATTCGCGAGGTGTCACAAAGCTCGACTGACTCCTCCAGCCTGCTGGACGAGACCGCCGACCTGTTCAAGAGCGGCAACCACAGCGTGGCCGAAACCGTGGCTGCCGTGGCGGGTATGAACAGTGAACTTACCACCTCCAAGAGCGTGATCAGTGCGCTGGTCGGCCACTGCCGCGATATCGATGGCATCCTTGATGTGATCAACAACATCGCCAACCAGACCAACCTGCTGGCCCTCAATGCCGCCATCGAAGCGGCACGGGCTGGCGAAGCGGGTCGCGGCTTCTCGGTAGTGGCCGACGAGATCCGCACCCTCGCCATCAAGACCCAATCCTCGACCAGCGAGATCCAGAAGATGATCACCGAGCTGCAAACCAGCGCCGGGGATGCAGAACAGGCGATGGAGAAGGGCTGCCAACTCTCCGAAAGCTGCCAGCAAAAAGCCTCGGCGACCGGCACCATCCTGCAGCAGATCAACGATATGCTGCAGCAGGTCGCCTCCGGCAGCGGCCAGATTGCCCAGGCGGTACAGGAGCAGTTCCACGTCACCGCCGAGATCAACCGCAACGTGCTCAGCATCAAGACCCTGGCCGATGACTCCAGCGTCGGCAGCCAGCACGCCGTGCACGGCATCACCCAGCTGGTCAACCAGTTGAGCGATCTTGACCGGCTGGTACGCCAGTTCCAGAAGGGGGCTCCGGCAACCCAAAGCCGCTACGAAGTGGCCACCACCCGCGCCGTGCCGGTTCGCCAAGCCAGATAGCCACTACCCAAACAATCACCGCAGAAAAACCCTATGGACCTTTGGGCCCATAGGTTTTTTTAATGCCCGCCAACAAGAGGACGGCACAGCCGTTTCCCCGTCAGTTCTCCCTCTGTGCTGATGGCAGCCACTGTTGAGCGGTTATATCGCCGTCCGTTATTTATTAATTTATTGATCTTGCTCAGAAAACCGCCCGCTTGCACTTTTCACCCCAGCCCCGTTCGGTAACATATCCGCTTGGCAACCTCTCGCAGGAGTCAGCCATGAACCAAACCAGTGCCAAAACGCCGGTAAAAAGCAGCAAGCTGGAGGCTGGAATTCAGGGGCGGTAGCGTGGTTTTGCAGGTTGGCGCAGCGCGTATTAGCCCAATATATGAGATGGAGTCTGCTATGGGTCATGGCCAGTACAATATAAAATTGGTTAGTGTCCCAAGTTTTTCCACAAAAATTTTAATATCAGGAGAAAAAATTGAAATATAGAGATTTTATCTGGGAATGTGATTATGGCGAACATACCCGATTTACCAATGTGCTCAAAATATTAGTGTCTGAACAAAATGCCTATGAATTATGTATGTGTGCACTTTTCGTTAACAATAATCCATACAACTTGGAGTTTTTCATAGTGCTAAGCTATGAAAACCCGAGAGATGGTCAAGTTGAGAAAATGCTCAAGCTAATGACTGACGTTGGTGCTCGCCAAAGGCCAGACATCCCAATTAATGAACTAATGATGGAGATGGGAGGAAAAAGATTTAACTCTATGACTGTCTCAAATGTATCTAGCATCGAACAAGTAAAACATGATCTTTTTGATTTTAAAGAGCGAAAAGATATTGCTCAAATTATTTCAATTAAACCACTTGGGAAAAGGCTTCCTGTTTTTCTTAGTCATTCGTCTTCAGACAAACCATTTGTTGAAGATGTAATACCTTACCTGAGCAGTCAAGGCTTGCCTGTGTGGTATGACAAAGTATCAATTGACTATGGGGAAAGCATATTATCTGCGGTGCAGAGTGGTGTTAAAGATTCTGGTGCAGTTATTTTTTTTATAACTAAATCGTTTATTAACTCATCTTGGTGCAAGCTTGAGATGGAAGGATTTATGTCAAGATATGCAGGCGGACAAGGGGTGTTGCTTTTATCTGTTGTTTCTAATGACGTGAGCCATGAAGAGTTACCTTTCTTTTTACAGAATATAAAGTATCTAAGGCTAAGTGGTGAGCAAAACCCTAAATTGGTTTCAAGTGAGTTACTGCCAGCTCTCAAAAAACACTTTAAGCTCTAAAAAGTAAATACACTGGACATACTACATCAAATTTTTGTTAGGAACTAACATGAGGAAAGCCAAGCTTTTTATAAAAAATACACTTATGGCATTTGGTGTTGTTTCAAGTTTCGTCACTGTTCTCTGGGCAATATTTCCAACACATCTGAATGGATATGTTGGTAAATGCCCTTGGTTATATCTGGCAATTTTTGGACTGATATCTTCTTCATTTGGATGGTTTAGTATTAGAAAGAAAAAGAGCATTAAGTTGTCTCTATCCGAAAGAGTAAAAGCAAGTGTTTATTATGGTGACATATTTAATAAAAACGGAATTATTATCATCCCGGTGAATGAGTATTTTGACACATTGGTTGATGATAGAGTTATTGCAGGAAATACACTTCATGGAATGTTTATAAAGCAGTTTTTCGGAGGTAATGAAAAAGCCTTACGGGCTCAGATCATTCATTCTTTGAGTAACAAACCGTTTATTGAAATAAATCAAAATAGAAACCTAGGAAATAAGAAACGTTATGAGCTTGGTACCGTTGCAGAAGTGGTAAAAGATAGTAAGATATTTTTCTTAGTTGCGTTGACTAGATTCAATGGAAACCACAGGGCTGAAGTAAATAATTCCGAGTATCAGCGTGTTATATGTGATTTATTTACATATGTAAACCAATTCTCACAAGGAAGGAAAATACACTTACCACTCATTGGCGCAGGGCATTCAGGCGTTAATTTATCGAAACAAAAGCTACTTGAATTTTTGCTATTCGCAATATCTATGAATGACAATCTAACTTTAATTAATGGTGTTGATATTGTTCTACACTCATCAATTGAAAATGAAATAAACCTTTCAGTTACAGAAGTTTTGTTCAACAGCATAGAGGGTTAATTAATATGGCTAGAACTGGCAATTACGCAGCATTTTATGTAAGCGAACCATTTAATCAAAGTAATCTAGGGGCTAGCGCTACCAAAGATTTTGTTTATTATAACTTATTAAAAGCTTGGAAGGCTGAAGACAATACATTTCCGTTCAATGATTCACACGATAAAAACTATAATGTGAGAGATGGTAGTGATTGGGAAAATACACTAAAACCCCGTTTACATGACCGGTTGGCCAAGTCAAAGAACATTATATTATTCTTAAGCTCTAACACCAAAAACTCAACGGCTCTTCGTGAGGAAATTGATTACGGGGTAAATAACAAAGAGCTACCTGTAATAGTTGTTTATCCCGACTTCACCGAAACTAGTGATATAATCACGGAGAATAAAAAATTTAAAAAACAGGTTACTGACTTGTGGGATAAACTTCCAAAGTTAAGAGATGCTATGGGTAATGTACCGATGTTGCATGTGCCAAACAAGAAAAGTTTAATTCGAAAGGCGTTAGGTGATACAGACTTTATGGTAAATACTAAAATCGAAGGTGGTAACTATTTTTTTAGTTAAAACGTACTACAGCTCTAGCAAAGAATTTCAGAGTGACAACAAGAGGAATAAATAGAAATAAATAAACAAGGGGGCAAGCGCCCCCTTGTTTATCAAACATAGGTCTGAGTAATCAACCTTGATCAATTGAGCACCTCCTCCGCAGAGCGGTCAGCAGTTCATCCACCAGTACCTCTACCGGTTTACCGGCATTCAGCAGATGAATTTCCGGCTGCTCCGGTGCCTCGTAGGCGGAGTCGATACCGGTAAAGTTGCGAATTTCCCCTGCCCTAGCCTTCTTGTAGAGCCCCTTGGGATCGCGCTCTTCACAGACGGCGAGCGGCGCATCGACAAAGACTTCGACAAACTCCCCTTCACCCAAGAGGCTGCGCACCAGCGCCCGCTCGGCACGAAACGGCGAGATAAAGGCGGTGAGCACGATCAGGCCCGCATCCACCATCAGCTTTGCCACCTCGCCGACTCGGCGGATATTCTCCTGCCGCGCGGCATCATCGAAACCGAGATCGCCACAGAGGCCGTGGCGCACATTGTCCCCATCCAGCAGATAGGTGTGCTTGCCTTGTGCCGCCAGCGCCTGCTCCAGCGCCCCCGCCAGGGTCGATTTGCCCGCCCCGGAGAGCCCGGTAAACCAGATCACCAGCGGCTTTTGCCCTTTCAATTCGGCCCGGCTCTGTTTGTCCACGGCATGCTTGTGCCACACGATATTGCTCATCCAATACTCCTTGATTGGCGCTCACGCCTCAAAACTTAAACTGCCCGGCACCACTGGGAGCCGCCTCAGACTATCAGCCGACAACGTGCTGGTGCCATGGCATTGCTATTGCCCATCCCACACTCCTTGATTGGCGCTCACGCCTCAAAACTTAAACGGTCCGGCACCACAGGGAGCCGCCTCGGACTATCAGCCGACAACGTGCTGGTGCCATGGTATTGCTCACCCAACACACCTTGATTGGCGCTCACGCCTTAAAACGGAAACAGCAGGGGCACCATCACAATCACCCCGAGGCTATAGGCCAGCGAGACCGGCAGGGCCAGCTTGAGGTAGTCCGGCATCTTGTAGTTGCCCGCGGCATAGACCATCAGGTTGGTCTGGTAGCCGTAGGGCAGGATAAAGCTGGAGCTGGCCCCGAACAGCACCGCCAGAATAAACGGCATGGTCGAGACATCCATGCTGAGCGCCAGCTGGTAACCCATGGGGAAGGCCAGCGCGGCGGCGGCGTTGTTGCTCATCAGCTCGGTTAGCACCAGCGTAAACAAATAGATACCGATAAAGGCGATGATGGGGCTGGCACCGTTGAACTCCCCCATCAGCCAGTCGGCGATAAGCTTGGCCAGTCCGCTCTTTTCCAGCTGATCGGCGATGGCGAGCGCCCCGCCCACCACCAGCCAGATATCCAGTGGAAAGCGGCGGCGGATCTCGTCCAGGGTCAGAATGCGGGTGAGCAGCAGCGCCACCAGCATCAACAGCAAGCCCTTGAACAGCGGCACCAGATCGAACACAGAGAGCGCCAGCACCCCGAGAAACCCCAGCACCACGGCGGCGCTGCGTTTGCCATCGAGACGGGTGGAGGCTTCCAGCCCGCTCACCACCACAAACTCACGTCCCAGCGACTTGTTGCGGGCAAACTGGGGGCCGGGGGCCAGCAGCAGGGTATCACCGGCGTGCAGTTCAATCTGGCCGAGGCCACCGGTGAGCTGGGTTTCGCCGCGGCGCACCGCCAGCACCACCGCATCGAAGTGGGTGCGAAATTCGGCATCCTTGATGGTCTGATCCACCAGCCGCGAGCTGTGGCTGACGATCACCTCCACCAGATGCTGGCCGTTGAGGCGGTGCTGGCCGTAGAGATCCAGCCCCTTCATCTCCTGCAATACGCCGACGCTCTCCACATCGCCACAAAACAGCAGTACGTCCCCTTCGTGCAGCTCGTGTTCCGGCTGCACCGGGCAGATCACCTGCTCGCCGCGAATGATTTCCGCCAGATAGAGGCTTTTCAGGCTGCGCAGGCCGTTCTCCTTGACGCTGCGCCCCGCCAGCGGTGAACCGGCGCCCACCTTGGCTTCGAGAAAGTAGCCGGATTCGCGGCTCATCTCGGTATCCTGAACCGGCAGGTGACGGGCAAACAGCAGCACGGCCACCAGACCGGTCAGCAGAGTACCAGCCCCCACCATAAAGAAGTCAAACATGCCGAGCGGCGGTGCCCCCATCTTGATGAGGAAGCTGTTGACGATCAGGTTGGTGGAGGTGCCGATCAGGGTCAGCACCCCGCCAAAGGTGGCCGCGAAACACATGGGCAGCAGCAGCCGCGACGGCGCATGGTTGGGGTTGCGTTTGACCGCTCCCAGCATGGAGGCCACCACGGCAGTGTTATTGACGAAAGCCGACAGGAAAGCGGTGGAGAACCACACCTTCACCAGCACCTTGTTGAATGAACCTGTGCCCACCAGATTGGCGAACCAGCTCATGATGCGGGTCTTCTCCACCGCCAGCGACACCAGCAGCAACAGCACCAGCGTCAGCAGGGCACTGTTGGTGTAACCCGCCACCACGGCATTGATATCCGCCAGCCCGCTCAGGTAGGTGATGAGCACGGCGCCCGAGAAGAGCAGCGCCGGGCGGAGTTTGCCCTGGATCAGCAGGGCCACGAGAGCAGCCAGCAGACCCAGCACCAGGAATTGTTGCCAGGTCATGGGCTTACTCCTTGCTTGTGTCGTTACCGATGGCAAGGGCTTGCCAGTGCGGGAAGTGCTTGCGCACCAGCGCATTGAGCTCGATTTCGAACTCGCTGTAGTGCCCTTTTACCGCTTTGGCGGCCAAGCCTTCCACTATCATGCCGGCGCCGACGGTGACGTTGGTCAGCCGGTCGATCAGGATAAAGCTGCCGGTATCGCGGATCTCCTGATACGGGTCGAACGCCACCGGGTCGGTGAGGTTCAGCTCGCACAGGCCGATCTCGTTGAGCTTGAGTTCGCTGGCGGGCAGCTCGTCCAGCTTGTTGATCTCGACGCGGTGGCGGATAGCCTCCACCTGACCGCGACTCTTCTTGGTGGCCAGTTTGACGTCGTAGACCCGACCCGGTTGCAGGGACTCCTCCCCCATCCAGACGATATGGGCCAGCACATTCTGGGTCACTTGCGGCTGCTTGGCGGCATCCACCAGCAGGTCGCCGCGGCTGATGTCGATCTCGTCGGCGAAGGTGACTGTGATGGCCTGACCCGGCAGGGCGTACTCCAGATCCCCGTCGAAGGTGACGATGCGGGTCACCGTACTCTCCTTGCCCGACGGCAGCACCGCCAGCTTGTCGCCCACCCGCAGGATGCCGGAGGCGAGCGTGCCCGCAAAGCCGCGAAAATCGAGGTTGGGGCGGTTCACATACTGCACCGGCAGGCGCACCGGATGGCGCTCCAGCTCGCGCTCAACCTCGGCAGACTCCAGCAGAGCAAGCAGGGTTTCGCCCTGATACCAGGCCAGCTTGTCGCTCTGGTTGACCACGTTATCACCGTCCAGTGCCGAGACCGGCACGATATGGATGGTGTCGACGCTGAGCTTCTTGGCGAACTCTCGGTAGTCGGCACTGATGCGCTCAAACACCTCCTGACTGAACTCCACCAGATCCATCTTGTTGACCGCCACCACGAACTGCTTGATGCCCAAGAGGCTCGCGATAAAGCTGTGGCGGCGGGTCTGATCCAGCACACCCTTGCGGGCATCGATCAGAATGATGGCCAGATCGCAGGTAGAGGCGCCGGTGGCCATGTTGCGGGTGTACTGCTCGTGGCCCGGGGTATCCGAGATGATAAATTTGCGCTTGGCGGTGGAGAAGTAGCGGTAGGCCACGTCGATGGTGATGCCCTGCTCGCGCTCGGCCTGCAGGCCGTCTACCAGCAGCGCCAGGTCCAGCTTCTCGCCGGTGGTGCCAAGCTTCTGGCTGTCGGACTCCAGCGCTTTGAGCTGATCTTCATAGATCTGCTGGGAGTCGTGCAGCAGGCGACCGATAAGGGTGCTCTTGCCGTCATCCACGCTGCCGCAGGTGAGAAAACGCAGCAGGCTCTTGTGCTGCTGGGCGTGCAGATAGGCTTCGATGCCCTGTTCGGTGATGGCGGTCTGAATATGGCTGTTCATGCTGACGACTCCTTAGAAATATCCCTGACGCTTCTTCTGCTCCATGGAGCCGGCCTGATCGTGGTCAATCAGCCGCCCTTGCCGCTCGCTCGAGGTGGTGAGCAGCATCTCTTCAATAATTTCCGGCAAGGTGGTGGCATCGGATTCGATGGCCCCGGTCAGCGGGTAGCAACCGAGGGTGCGGAAGCGCACCAGTTCCTGCTTCACTTCGTCTTCCGGGCCAATGGGCATACGATCGTCATCCACCATGATCTTGATGCCGTTGCGCTCCACCACCGGACGCATGGCCGCGAAGTAGAGCGGCACTATGTCGATGTTTTCCAGATAGATGTATTGCCAGATATCCAGCTCGGTCCAGTTGGAGAGCGGGAACACCCGGATGCTCTCCCCCTTGTTGACCTGGCTGTTGTAGACGCGCCACAGCTCCGGACGCTGGTTCTTCGGATCCCAGCGGTGAGACTTGTCACGGAAGGAGTAGACCCGCTCCTTGGCGCGGGACTTCTCTTCATCGCGGCGCGCGCCACCGAAGGCGGCGTCGAAGCCATATTTGTTGAGCGCCTGCTTGAGCCCCTCGGTCTTCATGATGTCGGTGTGCTTGCCACTGCCGTGCACGAAGGGGTTGATGCCCATGGCGAGCCCTTCCGGGTTCTTGTGGACGATCAGATCCAGCCCGTACTTTTTGGCGGTCTCGTCGCGAAACTTGATCATCTCCTTGAACTTCCAGTCGGTGTCGACGTGGAGCAAGGGGAACGGGATCTTGCCCGGATAGAAGGCCTTGCGGGCCAGGTGCAGCATGACGGAGGAGTCCTTGCCGATGGAGTACATCATCACCGGGTTTTCAAATTCGGCAGCCACCTCGCGGATGATATGGATGCTCTCGGCTTCCAGCTGCTGCAAGTGGGTCAATCTTTCACGGTCCATGTTGGTCCTCGGGTCATTGCTTATGCGCCTGCTCGGGGCGCTGGGTGGTTCAGTGCGCGGCCGCACCGGCAGCCGCATCAAATATCTCTTTCTCGGTCAGGCCAGCTGCACCAGCTTGAGGTCGCAGCCATCGAGATCCGGGTTAGCGCGCAGCTGCTCGCCGCTTTTTTCTCCAAACCAGGCGAGCCGCTCGCGCAGTGCCACTACTTCGCCGATGACGATAAGCGACGGGCTCACCGCCTGTTTGGCAAGCTCAGCCAAGTCGGCCAGCGTGCCGGTCAGCACCCGCTGGCGGGATGTGGTGCCACGCTCGATGATGGCGATGGGGGTGGCTTGGCTTCGGCCGTGATCCACCAACTGCTGCTGGATATGCTCGGAGCGCATCAGCCCCATGTAGATGACCAGGGTCTGACTGGTGGCGGCGAGCTGCTGCCAGTCGGGCTCCTTGCCATCGATCTGGCAGTGGCCGGTAATAAAGACGGCGCTCTGGGCATAATCACGGTGAGTCAGCGGAATACCTGCATAGGCGGTGGCGCCGGCGGCGGCCGTGATGCCGGGCACCACAGAGAAGGGGATACCTTCGTCGGCCAGCACTTCCAGCTCCTCGCCGCCACGGCCAAACATAAAGGGATCGCCCCCTTTCAGCCGCACTACCCGGTTGCCCGCCTTGGAGTACTCAACCAGCAGGCGATTGGTCTCCTCCTGCGGCACGCTGTGGGCGCCCGCCTTCTTGCCGACCGACACCAAAGTGGCATCACGGCGCACCAGATCGAGGATCTCAGGCGAGACCAGCTGGTCGTAGAGCACCACTTCAGCCTGTTGAATCTGTTGCAGCGCCTTGAGGGTCAAGAGGCCCGGATCGCCGGGGCCCGCGCCGACCAAGACCACCTCGCCCACTTCGCTTTTCGCCTGATCGAGGCCATCGCTCAGCCACTGCTCGGCACCTTGCCAATCCTCTTTCTCAATCAGGCTGGCGAGGGTGTTGGAGGCAAAGGCTCGCTCCCAGAAGCGGCGGCGATCGGAAATCGAGGAGAGCACCCGCTTGGCCTTGTCACGGACCCGCCCTGAGAGCTCGGTCAGCCCGCCAAGATGGCGCGGCAGCAGGCTCTCCAGCCGCTCGCGCAGCAGGCGCACCAGCACCGGCGCCTTGCCACCGCTGGAGACCGCCACCATCAGCGGCGAACGATCGATGATCGAGGGAAAGATAAAGCTGGAGCGCTTGGGGTCATCCACCACGTTGACGAACAGACCCAGTTGGTTGGCACTCTGATAAACGAGGGCGTTGACTTCGAGGTTGTCTGTAGCGGCAACGACCAGGATCTGGCCTGCCAGATGGGCCGGGGTGAAGCGCTCCGCCAGATGGGTAAAACGACCGGCAAATTCCGAAAATTCCGGTTCAAGCTCCGGGGAGACCAGGGTCAGCCGGGCACCGGCTGCCAGCAGCAGGCGCGCCTTGCGCAGGGCAACCTCACCCCCGCCTACCAGCAGTACCGGGCGGCCTTCCAACTTGGCAAACATAGGTAAATAATCCATTTCGGCCCATCCCTCGGAACACGACTAATATGGGGCGACTATAGGCAGGGCAGCTTATCCCTCAAAATAATAAAAAATGCTTTTTAATGCGTTTTGGTAATTAGCAAAGCCGATTCATGACAAAGGCGTACAAAGTCACTTGTGGTACCTGACGCCAGACCATAGGCTAGGGACTGTGTTTCATAAGGAGCTAAATGATGAATGAATCATTGATTGTGCTAGGGATTTTCGTGTTCCTGGTGCTCGCCACCCTGAGCGCGGGCATCAAGATAGTGCCCCAGGGCTACAACTGGACGGTGGAGCGCTTCGGCCGCTACACCCGCACCCTGACACCGGGTCTTAACCTGTTGATCCCCTACGTGGATCGGGTCGGCCACAAGATCATCATGATGGAGCAGGTGCTGGACATCCCGGCACAAGAGGTGATCTCCCGCGACAACGCCAACGTCACCATCGACGCCATCAGCTTTGTGCAGGTGGTGGATGCCCGCAAAGCGGGTTACGAGGTCAACGATCTCACCAGCGCCATCCGCAATCTCACCATGACCAATATGCGCACCGTGCTCGGTGCCATGGAGTTGGACGAGATGCTCTCCCAGCGCGACACCATCAACGAGAAGCTGCTGCGCACCATGGATGCCGCCACCGCCCCCTGGGGCATCAAGGTGACCCGCATCGAGATTAAAGATGTGCGTCCGCCGCTGGCGCTGGTCGAAGCGATGAACGCCCAGATGAAGGCCGAGCGCCAGAAACGGGCCGAGGTACTGGAAGCCGAAGGCGTGCGCCAGTCCAAGATCCTGAAAGCGGAAGGCGAAAAGCAGTCCCAGATCCTCAAAGCCGAAGGTGAGCGTCAGGCCGCATTCCTCGCCGCCGAAGCGCGGGAGCGGGCAGCCGAGGCGGAAGCCAAAGCGACCCATATGGTTTCCCAGGCGATTGCGGAAGGAGACCTGCAGGCCATCAACTACTTCGTGGCTCAGAAATATACCGAAGCTCTGGCCCGCATCGGTGAAGGCCCCAACAGCAAGATCATCATGATGCCGCTGGAAGCGGGCAGCCTGATTGGCTCTGTGGCTGGCATGGCCGAGCTGTTCAACAAAGATGGCAAGGGCAGCAAGTCATGACAGCCCTGTTAGAGGGGCTGACCCACTGGCACTGGCTGGGGCTCGGCTTCATTCTGCTGGCCATCGAGGTGCTCGGCTCGGTGGGCTTTTTGCTCTGGACCGGCATCGCCGCGCTGGAAGTGGGTCTACTGCTGCTGATCTGGCCCTTTGGCTGGCAGGCGCAGTTGCTGCTGTTTGCGGTGCAATCCCTGCTCACCACCTGGGCCTGGTGGCGCTGGCAGCACCAGCGTGACAACTCGGGTCAGGATGCCGCCAGCACCATCAACGAGCGGATGCAGAGCTATATGGGCCGCGAGCTGACCCTGCTGGATGATGTCGCCCAAGGCACCAGCCGGGTACATCTGGACGACACGGTCTGGACAGTGCGCTGTGACGAATCGCTGCCTGCGGGCAGCAAGGTCAGGGTGGTCGGGGCCGACTCCCATATCCTGCTGGTTGAACTCCGCAACTGACGCAACTCTGCCATCGAGTCATAAAAAAGCCCGCGATCGCTCGCGGGCTTTTGTCTCTCTGGCGGCCACTCAGGTACGCAGCCGATCGAGCTGACTGGCCAGCGCCGTGGCCGCTTGCTCCAGCGCCTCGCTCAGTTGATGGCTGGAGCTGGCCTCCTGCCCGATCACGTTGGCGGTATCACCAATCCGCATCAAATTCTTGTTGATATCGTCACTGACGGCGCTCTGCTGCTCGGCGGCGGTGGCGACCTGACTGATGTGGTCGTGGATCTGCTGGATCTGGGCCACCACCCGATTGAGCGCCTCGAACGCCTGCTCGGTACCCTGCACCGTGGTGGTGGAGCGCTCGATGCCGGTATTCATCAGACGTTGGCTGCTGCTCACCTCGGTCTGCAGGCTACCAATCAGCTGGCCGATCTCGTCGGTCGATTCACGGGTCTTGTTGGCCAGCGCCCGTACCTCATCCGCCACCACCGCAAAGCCGCGGCCCATGTCACCCGCCCGTGCCGCTTCGATGGCGGCGTTGAGGGCCAGCAGATTGGTCTGCTCGGCAATGGCGCGGATCACATCGAGGATCCGGCTGATATTGGTGCTGCGCTGGGCCACCAGCGCCACCGCCTTGTCCGCCTCATGCATATCGCCGACCAGAGTATGGATCTCGTTGCGGGCATTGCTGAGGGTCTGCTGGGCGGTATTGATGTGGTGGGTCGCCGCTTCCGACTCCTGCGCTGCCTGCTCGGCATAACCCGCCACGCTGACTGCCGTGGTGCTCATCTGATGCATGGCGCTCACTACGCTCTCCAGCTCCAGATTCTGCTCGTCCAGACTACTGCGCATGGTGTCGGCGGTATGTTTCATCTCCCGCGCCTGCTGGTAGACCTGCTGACCGATCCCCTTGCTCATTTGCACCATGCCCCGCAGCTTGCCGAGGAAGGCATTGAGCTGGGAACCCAGATCGATCAGCTCCTGATGGGTGTCGATCTCCATCTGCTGGGTCAGGTCCCCCTCGTTGCTGGAGAGATGGCCCACATGGCGGCTGATAAGAGAAAGTGGCGCTGTGATGGTCTGGATAAACCAGACCAGCAAGCCCAGCACCAGCAAAGTGATCCCGCCCATCGCGATGATCTGCTGCCGCTGGGCATCCACCAGCAGGGTGCCCAGTTCATTGCTGATGGCGTGCGCCTTGCTCAGCGCCAGCGCCTTGGGCACCTTGATCATCAACCACCACTGGGTATTGGCTGCCTCAACCCGGATGGGCTGATGAAGAGTAAAGTCACTGTCGCTGCTGACCGGCTGACCGTCAGGCAAGGTCAGGCCCACCTCCTTGAGTGGACGACCCAGCTTGTCGGCATAGCGGTTGCTGCCCACAATCAGCCCCATCTTGCTGACCAGGGTCACATCCGCCTTGTTGTCATAGAGGCTCTTGCCAAGGTTTTCAGCCAGTTGCTGAAAAATGGGCAGGTTCATATCCACACCGGCCAGCCCGACAAACTTGCCGTCACGCAGCACGGGCACCGTCAGACTGGTCATCAGCATCTTGTTGCCCGGGCTGATTTCGTAGAGGTAGGGCTCCATCAGGCAGGGCTGGCGGGTATCGCGACCACAGAGATACCACTCGCTGTTGCGAATGCCAAACTCGTTGAGGGAGGTATCAAACTTGGCCTCGCTGGCAGCGGCGTCCACCGCTTGCTGGGCGACGGCCCCTCCCTGATCCTTGGTGAAATAGACCTCCAGACTCCCCTTGCCTGCCACCGAGTGGCTGGCCCCGCCCAGCCAGTTGCCATCCTCGCCATCATAGCCATCCGGTTCAAACTGGGCATAAATGGAGCTGATCCCGCTCGCCTGCTGCAGGCTGCTGCCGAGCAGAGACTCCACTTGGGGTCGCGACAACCGCAGTTCCGGTTTGGCCATACCGGCTTCAATCTGGGCGGTCACGGTCAGGGGGATTTGGTAGGAGTTCTGCATCAGCGAAGCAATCTGGATGGCATAGCGCTCTGCCTGATACTGCAGACTGCGGGAGACCTCCTCTTCCAGTGCATCGCTGGTCTGGGTCATCACCATATTGCGAAGGGAACTGAAAGAAGCCGATTGCAACAGGGTCATGGCCAGCCCGGTCAACAGAAACAGCCCCATGGTCAGAGACAACAACTTGAACTTGAGGGAACGTTGCTTCATACGACAACTCCTTATGGCAATATGACAACGAATAAGTTGAGTATATTCGTCCACTTGCAGCACACCGGATTTGTGATGGGTTTGTCACCGGCTTCTGGTTATAATTTTGGCCTTCCCGAGCGTTGATGGAACAGTCGCAATGAGCAATGCACTGAGCAGTGTCCCGCCGGTAGTCGCGATGGACTACCCCTTTCCGGCCAAACCTCTTCCCCTGAGTGCCGAGCAGAGAACGACCTTGACCACAGAAATCAAGGCGCTACTCAAGGAGCGCAAAGCGGTACTGGTCGCCCACTACTACACGGATCCCGAGATCCAGGCGCTGGCCGAAGCCACCGGCGGTTTCGTCGGTGACTCGCTGGAGATGGCCCGCTTTGGCCGCGATCACGAGGCGCAGACCCTGATCGTCGCCGGGGTGCGCTTCATGGGGGAGACCTCCAAGATCCTGAGCCCCCACAAACGGGTGCTGATGCCGACTCTGGAGGCCGAATGCTCCCTCGATCTGGGCTGCCCCATCGAGCAGTTTTCCGCCTTCTGCGATGCCAACCCGGATCATACCGTGGTGGTCTACGCCAATACCTCGGCTGCGGTCAAAGCACGGGCTGACTGGGTGGTGACCTCCAGCATCGCGCTGGAGATCGTCGAACACCTCGACAGTCTGGGTCACAAGATCATCTGGGGCCCGGATCGCCATCTGGGTGCCTATATTGAGAAGAAGACCGGGGCGCAGATGCTGCGCTGGCAGGGCCACTGCATCGTCCACGATGAGTTCAAGGCCCGCGCCCTACGCGAGCTGAAAGAGCAGAATCCTGACGCCGCCGTGCTGGTTCATCCGGAATCCCCCGCCTCGGTGATCGAGCTGGCCGATGCGGTGGGCTCCACCAGTCAGCTGATCAAGGCGGCCAAAGAGCTGCCCCAGCAGAAGCTGATCGTGGCGACCGATCGGGGCATCTTCTACAAGATGCAGCAAGCTTGTCCGGAGAAAGAGATGGTGGAAGCACCGACCGGTGGCGATGGCGCTACCTGCCGCAGTTGCGCCCACTGCCCCTGGATGGCGATGAATGGTCTGGTGGCGATCAAGGAGGCCCTCACCGACGGTGCCGAGCGCCACGAGATCCATGTCGACGAAGATCTGCGGGTCAAAGCCTTGATCCCCCTCGACCGCATGCTCAATTTCGCCGCCGAACTCAAGCTCAAGACCCAGGGCAACGCCTGATTGCCGCCGTCACGAGATGCAAAGAGGGCTCCCGCGGGAGCCCTCTTTATTTATCTGAACCTCATCCTGATCAGATGATCACGGTGGAGAGGCTGTGCTCATCATCCGGCGCAACGGTCACCCCCGCCTCGCCAGCGATGGCAGCTTCGACGCAGAGCATGGTGCGATAGCCATCGTCGCTCATGTCGGCCATGGCGGTGGCCCCTTCCAGCCATGGGGTCCAGACCACCACGCTGTCGTGGTTGCCACTGACAACCCGGGTCTTGCGCTCACCATCCTGCACGCTCACCAGCGCCTCTGGCTGCCAGTAGACCCGATCCAGCGGCCCGCTCAGGGTCAATGCACCCTGCTGCTTGGCATCCTGTCCGGTCAGCTTGTCGGCATAGGGCTCGCCCAGGCCGGTGACGCTTACCACCTCTGGTGAGCTGATCTGCAAATAGGTGTGCAGCGCACCGCTATAGGTCAATGGCTGAGCACCTGTGTTGCGAGTGGTCAGCACCAGCGAAAGCTCTTTGCCCACCAGCACGTCCAGTTCCAGCTCGAAGGCGTGATCCCACAGGGCACGGGTCGCATCGCTGTCACGCAGGGAGAGATGAACAAGCGTGCCATCAGCGTGATCTGAGACCCCGTCCAGCATCCAGAGGGTGGTACGGGCAAAACCGTGGGAGGGCTTGCCGCTACCGACGCGGGCGGGCGCCGGGCCAAACCAGGGCCAGCAGATCGGGATACCACCGCGAACAGGCTTGCTGCCATCCAGCACCGCCTTGTCGCTCAACCAGATGGAGGCTGGCTCACCATGACGCTGATAGCTCAGCACATGGGCGCCAAACAGGCTGATCTCGGCCTTGGCATAGTCGTTGTTGATGGTGAGAACCGGCAGACCGGCCGCATTGTTGGCAAGCTTGCAATTGGCTGTCAGGGGACGAATGGATTGCATGTGGACTCCTGTCATCAGGGGAAACCGAAAAACAAAAAGGCGGCCAATGGCCGCCTTTTTCAAGCTACGCGATTGCGCATCCCAAATTACTTGGAGATGTGAGCGATCAGGTCCAGAACTTTGCTGGAGTAGCCCATTTCGTTGTCGTACCAGGATACAACTTTAACGAATTTGTCGTTCAGCTGGATACCAGCCTTGGCGTCGAATACGGAGGTCTGACGCTCACCCAGGAAGTCGGTAGATACAACTTCGTCTTCGGTGTAGCCCAGAACGCCTTTCATAGCGCCTTCGGAAGCAGCTTTCATCGCTTCGCAGATTTCTGCGTAGGTGGCAGCTTTCTTCAGGTTAACGGTCAGGTCAACAACAGACACGTCCGGAGTCGGAACACGGAAAGCCATACCGGTCAGCAGGCCTTTCAGTTCCGGGATAACTACGCCAACAGCTTTGGCAGCACCGGTAGAGGACGGGATGATGTTCTGAGCCGCACCGCGGCCACCGCGCCAGTCTTTGGCAGACGGACCATCAACGGTCTTCTGGGTAGCAGTGGTAGCGTGAACGGTGGTCATCAGGCCAGACTCGATACCGAAGGTATCGTTCAGAACCTTGGCGATCGGTGCCAGGCAGTTGGTGGTGCAGGAAGCGTTGGAAACGATGTCCTGGCCAGCGTAGGTAGAGTCGTTAACACCCATTACGAACATCGGGGTAGCGTCTTTGGACGGGCCAGTCAGAACAACTTTCTTGGCACCAGCAGCGATGTGCTTACGAGCAGTCTCGTCGGTCAGGAACAGACCGGTAGCTTCAGCAACAACGTCAACACCGATTTCGCCCCACTTCAGGTTGGCCGGGTCACGCTCAGCGGTAACACGTACGGTTTTGCCGTTTACAACCAGGTTGCCGTCTTTAACTTCAACGGTACCGTTGAAACGACCGTGAGTTGAATCGTACTTCAGCATGTAAGCCATGTAGTCAACATCGATCAGGTCGTTGATACCAACAACTTCGATGTCTGCACGCTCGCAAGCCAGACGGAATACGAAACGACCGATACGGCCAAAACCGTTAATACCTACTTTGATAGTCATATTTAGTTACCTAACTGTTCAGTAGTCAAAGAAAATTCCGCTTGTAAATTTACTAGAACTCTCCGGTGAGTCAACCAACATTCTGTCTGAAATTGCGCTATATCATGAAAAACTGTGAAATTAATTTTCTGTTTATGTAACTGATTACCACGTTTTGACGAAAAAAGTGCCAGATCGTGGCATCGCGCAGATATCAACAATAGTGCCTACTCGGTCACACAACCATTCACAGAGATATGTAAAAATGTGCGCGGTTTAGCATGGCCCATAGAGCCACTGTTCAAGTACCACCCCATAAAAATCAAACAAAATAGTATAGATAGAATCCACAGCGGGAATTCTCAAACTATGACCACCCTGATTGAACAGCTGGCTGCCGCAAAAGGTATCGCCAGCGAGTATGTCGATGCCTGGGGCCACCCGGCCCAGGTATCAGAAGAGAGTAAGGCCGCCATGCTGGGCGCCATGGGCTACCGCGTCGATGACGAGGCCGCACTGGTGCAGCAGCTGGAAGAGGAGCATCGCCAGCACTGGCTGCGGGCGCTGGATCCTGTGATGGTGGTTCGCACCGGCGACGCCGTTACCCTTGAGGTTCGCCTCCCCATCGAATTCGTCAACGACGCCCTCACCTGGCAGCTCCAGCAGGAGCAGGGTGCAGTGCTGTCTGGTCAATTCACCCCCATCGAGGGTGAGCTGGTCGGCGTGGCCGAATTTGAAGAGATGGAGTGCCAGGCCTATCGCGTCACTCTGGATATGGCCCCGGAGCTGGGCTATCACCAGCTGGTGCTGCTGGAAGAGGGCAATGACGAGCCGCTGGCCACCATGCGCCTCATTGTCGCCCCCAAGGCCTGCTACAAGCAGGCGCCAATTGCCGATGGCCGCAAGGTATGGGGTCCGAGCGTGCAGCTCTACTGCCTGCGCAGCCGCCACAACTGGGGTATCGGTGATTTCAGCGATCTGGGCCAGCTGGTTGAGAAAGCCGCCGCCTGGGGTGCTCACTTCGTCGGCCTCAACCCCATCCACGCCCTCTATCCGGCCAATCCGGAGAGCGCCAGTCCCTATAGCCCCTCTTCCCGTCGCTGGCTCAACGTGGCCTATATCAATGTGGAAGCGGTGCCCGAATTCCAGCAGAGCGATCGCCTGAAGGCGGAAGTGGCAAGTCCTGCCTTCCAGCAACATCTGGCCGATCTGCGCGCCAAAGAGAATGTCGATTACACCGGCGTGATCCAGACCAAACTCGGCATGCTGCGTCAGGTGTTCGACGAAGCCACCCTGAGCGCCGAGCGTCAGGCCGCCTTTGATGCCTTCGTCGCCGCCGGTGGCGACAGCCTGCAACAGCAGGCAGCATTTGATGCCCTGCAGGCCCACTTCTATGCCAAAGGCGAAAATGCCTGGGGCTGGCCGGTATGGCCGCAGGAGCTGCGCGATTACCACAATCCTGCCGTTGCCGCCTGGATGGCCGAACACCCGCAAGATGTCAACTTCTACCTCTACCTGCAGTTCCTAGCTGATGAACAGCTGGCGCAAGCCGATGCCCGTGCCAAGGCTGCCGGCATGGTGATGGGTATCTACCGGGATCTGGCGGTGGGCGTCTCCGAAGGCTCCACCGAGATCTGGGCCAACCAGGATCTCTACTGCCCGAAAGCTTCGGTCGGTGCGCCACCCGATATCCTCGGCCCGCTCGGTCAGAACTGGGGCCTGCCCCCGATGAACCCGAACAAGCTGTTTGAAGCGGCCTATCAGCCGATGGTGGACTTGTTCCGTGCCAACATGCGCTCCTGTGGCGCACTGCGCATCGACCACGTGATGGCCTTGCTGCGCCTGTGGTGGGTACCGCCCGGAGCGTCCGCCGCCAAGGGCGCCTACATCTACTATCCGGTCAACGATCTGCTGGGCATTCTGGCCCTCGAATCCCACCGCAATCAGTGCCTGCTGATCGGCGAGGATCTGGGTACCGTGCCGGAGGGGATCGACGTGACCCTGAAAGAGAACGGCGTTCACTCCTACAAGGTGTTCTTCTTCGAACGCTCCAAGGAAGATGGTGGCTTTATCTCCCCGGCGCACTATACCGAGCAGGCGATGTCGGCCCTGACCACCCACGACATGCCGACCCTCAAGGGCTTCTGGCATTGCGACGATCTGGCGCTCGGCCGTCAACTGGGTCTGTATCCGGATGAAGATGTATTGAAGACTCTGTATGCTGATCGTCACCAGGCCAAACAGCGGATCCTCGACAGCTTGCATGCCCACAAGGTCATCTCTGACAACATCAGTCATGACGTGAACTGGGTAGGCATGAACACCGAACTCAACCACGGTCTGCAGATCCATATGTCCCGCGGCAGCTGCGCCCTGTTTAGTACCCAGCTGGAAGACTGGCTGGAGATGGACAAGCCGGTCAACGTACCGGGCACCAGTTACGAATACCCCAACTGGCGCCGCAAGCTTTCCGCTGATCTGGAAGATATTTTTGCCAATGAGGCACTCAAGGCACTGGCTGGCAAGATGAGCCAAGCCCGTGATGAGGCCAGTCGTTGAGACGCTGTCTCCCACAGCGTTCTCACCTAAATCCACTCCGGCTTCGGCCGGAGTGGATGCTCTGTCATGAAAGGAAATCTCGATGCTCGTTGAACGTTTGGTTGCTGCCCGCTGTTCCGATCCCTTCTCTCACTTAGGCCTGCAGGCCAATCCGGATGGGCCCGGCCTCAAACTGACCGCCTGGTTGCCTGATGCCCTCGAAGTCCGCGTCAAGGATCTCAAGTCGGGCAAAGTCGTTGCCACCCTGGCGCCCACCGATGAATCGGGTCTTTTTGAAACTGTTTTCACCCGCCGCAAAAACTCCTTCCCCTATCAGCTGATCGCCAGCTACCAAGATGCCACCACCGAGGTCATCGACCCCTATCAGTTTCAGGATGCCGCCTGGGCAGGCCTGGCCGAACTGACCGCCCAGCCGGAAAACCTCTATCACACCCTTGGCGCCCAGCTGCGCACCGTGGAGCATCTTGGCCAGCAGGTGGAGGGGGTGCGTTTTGCGGTCTATGCGCCGAGCGCCACCGCCGTGAGCCTGATCGGCGATTTCAACTTCTGGGATGGCCGCCGCCACCCGATGCAGCGCAGCCTCTGCGGTCACTGGGTGTTGTTTGTGCCGGGCCTCAAGGCCGGGGATCGCTACAAGTTCGAGCTCAAGGATCCCATGGGCAACCGGCTGCCCCACAAGAGCGACCCTGTCGGTTTCTACTGCGAGCAGTATCCGTCGTTCGCCTCCGTGGTCTATGACCACGCCCAGTACCAGTGGCAGGATGCCGAGTGGATTGCCAGCCAGCACAACGACAAACGCGAGCAGCCGCTCTCCATCTATGAGCTGCACGTCGGCTCCTGGAAGCGCCACCCCAACGGCGACAGCCTGAGCTGGCGCGAGCTGGCAGTGGAGCTGGTCGCCTACGTCAAGGAGATGGAGTACACCCACATCGAGCTGCTGCCGGTCTCCGAGCACCCCTTCAGCGGCTCCTGGGGCTACCAGCCGGTGGGCATGTTCTCCCCTACCAGCCGCTACGGCACCGCTGATGATTTCAAATACTTCGTCGACCAGTGCCACCAGGCCGGCATCGGCATCATTCTGGACTGGGTGCCCGCCCACTTCCCGTCCGATGCCCACGGCCTGGCCCGCTTCGATGGCACCCCGCTCTACGAATATGAAGATCCGCGCCGTGGCTGGCACCCGGACTGGAACTCCTACATCTACGACTTTGGCCGCGACACAGTGCGCCAGTTCCTGGTGGCGAGCGCCCTGTTCTGGCTCGACAAGTTCCACATCGACGGACTGCGGGTGGATGCGGTCGCCTCCATGCTCTATCTGGATTACTCCCGCAACGCCGGTGAGTGGGTACCGAACGTCGATGGCGGCAACCACAACTACGAGGCGATCAGCCTGCTCAAGTGGACCAACGAGGAGGTCTATGGCAAGTATCCCCACGCCATGACCATCGCCGAAGAGTCCACCGCCTTTGCCGGTGTCTCCCGCCCCACCTTCCTCGGCGGCCTCGGCTTTGGCTTCAAGTGGAATATGGGCTGGATGCACGACACCCTCACCTACATGCAGAAAGAGCCGATCCACCGCCGCTACCACCACAACGACATGACCTTCTCCATGGTTTACCACTATGACGAGAACTTCATCCTGTCGCTCTCCCACGACGAGGTGGTGCACGGCAAGCACTCCATGCTCTACAAGATGCCGGGCGACGAGTGGCAGCAAGCAGCCAACCTGCGGGCCTACATGGGTTTCATGTACGCCCACCCGGGCAAGAAGCTCAACTTCATGGGCACCGAAATCGCTCAGAGCAACGAGTGGAACCACGACGCCCAACTGCCGTGGCATCTGCTGCAATATCCCAAGCATGCCGGTCAACAGCGACTGATCCACGATCTCAACCACCTCTACCGTCATGAGCCTGCCTTGTATCAGGCCGATTATGAGCAGACCGGCTTCCGCTGGCTGGATCATAACGATGCCGACAACAGCATCTTTGCCTGGCTGCGGGCGGACAAAGAGGGCAAGCAGGCTATTGTGGTGGCTTGCAACTTCACCCCGGTGCCCCGTATCGAATATCGGATCGGCGTCCCTGCGGCGGGCCGCTATCGGGTGGTGCTCAACACCGACAGCGAGTATTACTGGGGCAGTAACTATGATGTAGGTCTGGTGTTCGCTGCCGAGCCGACCCCCTGGCAGGGGATGGCACACAGCATAGTGCTGGATCTGCCGCCGCTGGCGACCTTGTTTATCAAACAGGAGTCTTGATGCTTGTAATGGAAAAAGGGGTGGGCCACCCGCTGGGGGCCCGCCTTGACGAGAACGGTTGCCACTTCTGCGTCTGGGCCCCCCAGTCGGACAAGGTGGAGATCTGCCTGTACGACGAGCAGGAGCATGAGCTGATGCGGCTGGAGTTGCCCGGCCGCCGTGGCCAGTATCGCTTTGGCTACGTGCGCGGCGTAAAGGCCGGTCAGCGCTACGGCTATCGGGTCTATGGCACCCCGCAGGAGGGGATGCTGTTCGATCCGCAAAAACTGCTGATTGACCCCTACGCCAAGGCGCTCAGTCGTCCCACCTACTGGGATGAAGCCCTCTATCAGGGTGATAGTGCCGGGATGATTGCCAAGTCGGTGGTAGTGGATGACAGTTTTGACTGGCAAGGGGTTGGCAAACCCGGGATCAGTCCGGCCCGCACCATTATCTACGAGACCCACGTCAAGGGCTTTACCAAGCAGCACCCGGGGATCCCCAAAGCGCTGCAGGGCACCTATCTTGGCATCTGTCACCCGCTGGTTATCGAGCACATGAAGAGCCTCGGTATCACCTCGGTGCAACTGATGCCGGTGGCCGCCTTCATGTCGGAACCGCGACTGGAGCAGTTGGGACTGACCAACTACTGGGGCTACAACCCCATTGCCTTCTTCGCCCCGGAGCCACGCTACAGCACCAGGGCCGACGAGGCGGTGACCGAGTTCAAGACCATGGTGCGCGAGCTGCACCGGGCCGGGCTCGAGGTGATCCTGGATGTGGTCTACAACCACACTGCCGCCTCTGGCTTCGATGGCCCTACCCTCTCGTTCAAGGGCTTTGACAACGCCGGTTACTACGCCTTCGAAGCGGGCCCCCACGGCCCGGACTACACCCGTCACGCCAACGTGACCGGTTGTGGCAACAGCGTCAATCTGGATCACCCCAACACCCTGCGACTGGTGCTCGATGCTTTGCGCTACTGGGTCACCGAGATGCAGGTGGATGGCTTCCGTTTCGATCTGGCGGTGACGCTGGCGCGGGAAGCGGGAGAGTTCGAGCCCATGGGCGCCTTCTTCAAAGCCGTGATGGCCGACCCTGTGCTGTCACAGGTCAAGCTCATCGCCGAACCCTGGGATATCGGCCCCTTCGGCTACCGGCTGGGTCAATTCCCGAGCCAGTGGCAGGAGATCAACGACCGCTACCGCGACACGGTGCGCGCCTTCTGGCGCGGTGATGCGGGCAAGATGGGGGACTTCGCCACCCGGCTGGTGGGTTCGCGGGATATCTTCCCGAAAAACTGGCGCTCCCCCCACACCAGCGTCAACTACCTCTGCTATCACGACGGTTTCACCCTGGAGGATCTGGTCTCCTACAACCAGCGCCACAATCAGGCCAACGGTGAAGACAATCGGGACGGCCACGGCAACAACCTCTCCTATAACCATGGGGTAGAGGGGCCGACCCTGGATCCGCGGGTCAACAGCCTGCGCCAGCAGCAGAAGCGCAATCTGATTGCCACTCTGCTGCTCTCCCAAGGTACTCCCCACTTCCTCGCCGGGGACGAGATGGGACGCAGCCAGCTTGGCAACAACAACGCCTACTGTCAGGACAACCAGATCAGCTGGGTCAACTGGCAGTGGCGACCGGAGGATGAGCGGCTGTTCGCCTTCACCCAGCAGATGATGGCGCTGCGGGCGGAGTCCTGCGTCTTCTCCAACCTGCAACTGAGCGACGACAGCTGGAATGGCACCCCGTCCAGCTGCCATCAGGTCAACTGGTATCACCCGGACGGCCACCAGCTCACCGATCAGGATTGGCACGCCCCCATGGGGCAGGCGTTCGCCATGGATATCGGCATGATCAACTGTGTCGGCGAGCGCTGGTACGTGCTGTTCAACGCCAGCGATTACGACATCCAGTTCCGCCTGCCGCCGCCGGGGGAAGGGCTGGAGTGGATCCAGACTATCGACACCGCCACCAACGATGGCCTCCCCTTCCTGCCGGATGACATCAAACGGCAGGTGGCGGTCGGCCGGGCCCACTCCCTCAAACTGCTGGAGCGGGTGGCGCTGGCCAGCACGGCGGAGGATGCCCAGCCACCGCAGCAGGAAATTCTCCCTGCATCCGGTGAGGAGATGGTTGCCACCTCGATCACAGATACAGGCAAAGCATAAGAGGCATGCTGGAGTCAGCTTTACGGAGCCGCTATGCTGGGCTCCGGTATGGATGGCAAGGAGTCGGTATGAGCAGTAACAATCCGGAACAGTGGCGCAGCAAACTGACCGCCGAGCAGTTTCACGTCTGCTGGGAGAAGGGCACCGAGCGCCCCTACAGCGGCGCCCTGCTCCACAATCGCAAGAGCGGCGACTACCTCTGTGTCTGCTGCAAGAGCGTGCTGTTTCACTCAGGAGCGAAGTTTGACTCCGGCTGCGGCTGGCCCTCGTTCGACAAGGCCATCGAGGGGACGGTGGAGTACACCGAGGACAACAGCCACGGCATGAAGCGGGTGGAGATCACCTGCCGCCAGTGCGGCTCTCACCTCGGTCACGTCTTCCCCGATGGACCGACCGAGACCGGCCAGCGCTACTGCGTCAACAGCCTGAGTCTGGATTTCGAACCCGAGGTCTGAACGGTTTACCCATTGCAATAAAAACGGCGCCTCCGTTATGGAGGCGCCGTTTTTTTATCGGGATTTCACCGGCTTCACGCCAGCAGGATAGCAGCCATCACCAACAGGGCCGCGATGGCCGGCACCGGCAACTTCAACACCCGCAGCAGATAAAAGCCGATGGCCGCCAGCGCAAGATCGGTCGGCGCCAGCACCGCACTCTGCCACACCGGCTGATAGAGGGCCGCCAACAACAAGCCCACCACGGCGGCGTTGATTCCGGTGACGGCCCCCGCCAGACGGGGCCGGGCCAGCCACTGTTGCCAGCAGGGGCCCACCGCCCAGAGCAGCAGAAAACCGGGCACAAACAGCGCCATGGTCGCCAACAGGGCCCCGATCAGCGGCATTTCGGGTTGCAGCTGGGCGCCAAGATAGGTGGCAAGGGTAAACATGGGGCCCGGCACCAACTGGGCCAGGCTGTAACCGGTCAGAAACTGCTGCTCGTTGAGAGTGTGTCCCACGCTCTCTTGCAGTAGCGGCAACACCACATGGCCACCGCCAAACACCAGACTACCGGCGCGATAGAAGTCGGCAACCAGCTGGCCAAGCGGGCTACCGAGCAGCGGCAGACCGATAAAAAGGATGCCAAACATCAGCAGGGTAGGCCAATGAGGCTGACTGCTGGCGGCAGAAGGTAGCTCGGCGGAGGCTGGCACACTACCCGCCCCGCTCTGGCTGCGGGCGCAGATCAACGCCGCTCCCGCCAGCATCAACAGTTGAGTCAGCAGACCGGGCTGCCACCAGAGTGCGGCAGCGGTCACCACCATAATCCCTTGGGTCATTCCAGTGGCACAGAACTGACGACTCATGGTGAACACCGCATCGGCCACCACGATAAGCGCCAGCAGCTTGAGGCCGTGCAAAGCCGCATCGAGCCACAGATTGCTGCCCAGCTGGCCGATGCCGATCGCGGCCGCCAGTAGCAGCAGAAATGAGGGCAGCGTGAAGCCAAGAAAAGCTGAGAGCGCCCCGCCCAGACCGGCGCGATGACGACCGATGGCGAAACCAAGCTGGCTGGAGGCGGGCCCCGGCAGCAGTTGGCACAGCGCCAGCAAGCGGGCAAATTCGGCCTGTGTCAGCCAGCCAAGCCGCTGGACGAAGGTGCGCTGGAAATAGCCGATATGAGCGGCCGGACCACCAAAGCTGATGCAGCCCAGCCATAAAAACTGAATAAATACCTGTCCCACGCTCTTCTCCCTCATCCCTCTTCTCCCGATGGAGAGGGGATATTATGACAGCGCGATGATCGTTTTATGACAATCAGACTGATTAGGCCGACACCATGGGCATATCACCCGGCAAATAGCAGCGTCCCGCCAGCCAGCAGGCGATGGACTGACGGCTGGCGTCGAAATGGGGCTCGGGCAACGCGCGCGGATCGCACCAGACCCAGCCTTCGCACTTCTCCGGCTCCAGCAGTTGCGGCTCACCATCGGCCTTAGCGTGCAGCGTCACCGAGATATAGTGCAGCCCGCTCTCGCGCCATGTCTCCAGATTGTTGGTCACCGCCACCACCTCGGGCCCGTGGATCTCAAGTCCCGTCTCCTCGGCCACCTCGCGGATCGCCGCCGACTCGAAGCTCTCCCCCAACTCCAGATGACCACCCGGGATCGACCAGTAGGGGGCATGGCTCCCTTTGCGTTTGCCAAGCAGCACCTGGCCTTGGGCGTTGGTCAGGATGACGCCGACCCCGACGCGGGGATAGAGAGTGGACATGAAAACGCTCCTTCAATCAGGCAATAAAACGGCCTCACCTTAGGCCCAAGGAGGGCACAGGGCAAGCCCCGGCTGCACGGCACCTGCGGCCGTCAGTGGTCCCCCCCCTTGCCCCTTAACCGGTTATCACTGATGCTGGGGAGTGAAGCCCGGATGGAGAGGTCATCCCCATCCTCTCAGTCCCCCATTACCCCGAGGAGTCCGCCATGAAAAAATTGCTCCCCCTGTGCGCCCTGCTGCTCACGGCTTGCCAAACCACGCCGCCCCCCAACTCGCTCGCCATCGATGATGCCGACGCCTGGCAGGCCATTTGCAAAGATGGCACCCGGGTTCGCGCCGTGGTGGCAGAGGGGATCTGTGGGGATCATCGTGGGGTAGCCATGTGGACGAATAAGCCAAGAGAGGAACGGATGGCAGAAGAAGCCGCCAAATAGTGTGATCTAGACACCATAAAATGACACTGCCGGCCAATTGGCCGGATTTTTTCGCGATCTCGCCAGCACTTTGCCACCTTGTTCATGGTGCGCTCAGTTTTCTGTTCCCATACTGGCCCTACAGTTCCAAAAGAGGAGAGACAAGATGCAAACATCCATCGTCGGGCTCTCCATTCTGTGGGGGCTAGCCAGTTTTGGTGTTCAGGGGGATTTCATCGAGAGCCGTGATTCCGTTGCGCCATCCTGGCAAGCCGAGTCCAGAGTGGAGATGGAAGGTTATCTGATTGAATCGCTTGGCGAAGATCGCTGGCTGTTCGACAACGGCAGCGAGAGCCTGCTGGTCTCACTGCCCGAGGGGCAATGGGTGCCGACCGGCGAGCGGCTGCGGGTCAGCGGCGAACCGCTGCAGGAGCAGAGCGGCTGGCTGCTGCAGGTGGCAGACATCAGCCAGGTCAGCGTCTGACAGCGGCAGTCGCCCCGTCACCGCGACAGCTAATCCAGACCCGATAACCACTACCGAATAACCAAGAGCGAATAGCAAAAGAGGAGGCCAGTGGCCTCCTCTTTCTGTTTATATAAGCGGCTTGCGCGGGCTCACCCCAGATGGTTGAGCGGTAGTGCCGTCTTGTGCTTGATGCGACGCAGCACGAAGCTGGAGCGCACTCCGGTCACCCCCGGAATATGGGTCAGCTTGTCCAGCAGGAAGTGCTGATAGTGCTCCATGTCGCGCACCACCACCTTGAGCTGGTAGTCGGCATCATTACCGGTGATGAGATCACACTCCAGCACTTCGGGCAGTTCGCTGATGGCGCGATCGAAGTTTTCGAACCGCTCGGGCGTGTGTCTGTCCATGGAAATGTGAATGTAGGCGGTGAGGGTGAGGCCAAGCTGGCGGGCGTTGAGCAGAGTAACGTGGGTGTCGATGAGACCGGCATCCTCCAGCGCCTTGACCCGGCGGGAGCAGGGGGACGGCGAGAGCCCGACCAGCTCGGCCAGTTCCAGATTGCTGATGCGGCCATTCTCCTGCATCAGCTCGAGAATATGTCTGTCTATGCGATCAAGTTTCAGCATCTACCCTTCCTCGTTGCAATGACTAATCCACTTTTCCTAGATTAAGGGTGAACTATTGCAAAAACAACCGAAAAAAGTGGTTACTTTGCAACCACTCACCGGCACGGGAGGGATACTATGGTTACATCTTCCGGTGGCAAAGCAGATACCTGACCGGGTCTCTGCGGTGAAGGACCTTACCGGGTCAAGAGCCCCATCAGCCGTCTTACCTTATCGGGAAACGACGGGCTGGAACGAGAGAACCCCCTCCCCGAAGGCAACAAAGCAGGCATCCCGGCGCCTGCTTTGTTGTTTTTGGGCGTTTGACGAAATCAGAGCGCGGGCGGCGTGATGCGATAGAGGCAGCGATGCGCCCCCTCCAGCAGATATTGCTCCCGCTCCACCCTCGCCGGCGCCAGCAGCTGGCGAAACAGCGCCAGTTCGCTGCGACAGAAACCGCGGCAGGTGCGCGCCGCCGCACAGATGGGACAGTGGCTCTCCCACAGCAGCCAGCTGCCATCCTCTTCGCGGCGGATCTCCGCCATGTAGCCCTCGCGAGTACGCAGCTCCTTGAGCGCCGCCAGCCGGCCAGAGAGACCATGGGACCCCAGCGCCTCCTGATAGCGAGCAAGCATCTGCAGCTCCCGCTGCTGGATCAGCCGCTCCATCCCCTCCTCGCCAAACAGCTCGCGCACGTTGTCGATCAGTTGCACGGTCAGGTCGCTATGGCTATCGGGGAAGCGCTGCCAGGCCTGCTCGGTGAGCTGCCACAGCCGCACGGGACGACCGCGCCCGCGCGCCTCGTCGCTGAATGTAACCCACCCCTCCTGCTCCAGCGTGAGCAGGTGCTGACGGGCGCCCATGGAGGTCATCTGCAACTGCTCCCCCAGCGCGGCGGCGCTCTGCGGGCCATGGCTCTTGAGCAGAAATAGGATCTTGTCGGTGCTTGCGTTCATGATCTCATTATGGGGAGCGCCCTTTATTAAATCAACAATTCACTTTACTTAATCCCATCTATGAATCAGCATAAATAAACAAATAACTTTACTTAATGGGTGCAACATGGAGAAACACGGGCACAAAAATCCCCTCTGGGTGCTGGTCATGACGGTCACGCTGGCAGTTGCAGGCTTCAGTCTCCCCTCCCCGGTGTTGGCACCTTTGCTGCTGGATCCGGCGCAGGGGATGCTGACGCCGGAAGCCTCCGACTGGAGCCGCAAGGTGTGGCTGGGGGTCATCATGGGGCTCTATCCCCTGTTCCAGCTGGTGGGCAGTCCCTGGCTCGGTCGCCTCTCCGACCGCTATGGCCGCAAGCCACTGCTGTTGCTCTCGCTGGCGGGGGTTCTGGCAGGCTATGCCCTGATGGCACTCGGTATCGCCTGGCGCTCCCTCCCCCTGCTGCTGCTCAGCCGGATTGTGGAGGGGCTGTGCAACGGCAACATCGCCATCGTGCAGGCGATGGCGGCGGATCTCGCCGGCAAGGAGCACAAGGCGCGCAGCTTCGCCTGGATCAACATCGGCATGAATCTGGGCTGGGTCGTGGGGCCGATGATCGGGGGCTACGCCGCGGTGATCTCGGGGGATTACAGTCTGGCCGCCTGGCTGGCGGTAGGAATGACCCTGCTCAACCTGCTACTGGTCTACTGGCTGATCCCCTATCGTCCGCCGGTGGCGGCCACCCTTCAGGCCGCGACTCTCTCCAGCCGCCAGCTGTTGCTGCAACCGGCCCTGCTCCCCTACTTCGCACTCACCCTGATCAGCTATGGCGCCGTGCAGCTCTATTTCACCTACTTCAACATCTGGCTGGTAGAGCGGCTGGCCTGGGATCCGGCCCAGCTGGCGCAGGCGGCGGTGCTGGTGAGCCTGCCCATGATGGCGGGCTCCTGGCTCGGCTCCCGCATCGCCCGCCACTGGCGCGGCAGCTCCCTCGGGATTGTCGGCCATCTGGTGATGGCGAGCGGCATGCTGCTCTTTATCCTGCCTGTGCACTGGTGGGGGCTGGCACTCACCTTCGTTCCCGCTGGTATCGGCATGAGTCTGGGGGAGCTGGCCACCTCGGTGGCGATCTCCAACCGCAGTCACCCGGAGCAACAGGGGCAGGCGATGGGGCTCTACCGCGCCCTCGCCGTAGGCAGCGAGATCCTGGCGGTGCTGCTCGGCAGTCTGGTGCTGCTGGCCGGTACCGAGTGGCCCTTCTATCTCGCCACCCTCTGCTCCCTTGCCAGTGCCGCCGGTTTCTATCTGCTGCGCCGCCGTGCCGACCGTCGTCAACAGCTGGCCAGCTGCACCTGAGCCACGAAGGGATCACAGTTCGGCGCTTCGGCTGCGGGCAAGACTTGCATCGGGGCGCCGGGTCTGGGACGGTAAGGCTCTTTGCGGATTTGTTCGATGCTGGAGGAGCTATGAGTGAGTACAAGGCCATCGCGCTCGATATGGATGGCACCCTGCTGACCCGGGATCACAAGATCTCGTCGGCCACCCGGGCAGCCCTGGCGCAAGCCCGCGCCCACGGCATCAAGGTGCTGCTGGTCACGGGGCGCCACTACATGACGGCGCGTCCCTTCCACCACGAGCTGGCCCTCGACACCCCCCTCATCTGCAGCAACGGCGCCTATCTCTATGATCCGGTGCAGAACCGGATCATCAGCGGCGACCCGCTGGCGGCTGCCCCGCTTACCGAGCTGCTGGCCGCGGTCGAGGCACAGCAGATGGGCGCCCTGTTCCATCTGAGCGAGGGGATCGGCTACATCGGCTGTGAAGAGCATGTCACCCGCATCCGCCACTGGTCGGCCAATCAGCCGGACCACCTCAAGATCGCCATCCATCCGGTTGAGGAGCTGGCAGGCTGGCTCGACAACCCGGTCTGGAAACTGGAGCTGTTCAATCAGGATCCGGCGCGCTTGCACACCTTTATGGGCGAGGTGGTCGAGCAGATGCCCTTTACCCGCGACTGGGCGGCCCCCTATGCGGTGGAGCTGGTACAGCCCGGTTGCAGCAAGGGCAACCGGCTTGCCCAGTGGGCCGCCAGCGAAGGGATTGAGATGGATCAGGTGGTGGCGTTTGGTGACAACAACAACGACATCAGCATGTTCGAGCAGGTGGGGCTGGCGGTGGCCATGGGCAATGCGGCCCCGCAGATCCAGAGCCATGCCCATCGGGTCACGGCCGACCACAACGAAGATGGTATCGCACTGGCGCTACAGCGCTGGGTACTGCCCTGAGCTGACAAGATGCAACATGGCCAGCACGCGGGCTGGCCATGAAGAGAGGGATTAACCGCCGAAGGAGAACTGGATCACCCGATCCGGATAGCGCAGACGGTTGTACTCCCGGCGCAGGGATTCGTAGTGGCGAATGGCCCGATCGCGCTTGGCGCGGTAATAGTCACGCTGTTCCGTGTTGGTTTCGTTGCGGATGCTGCGCTCCAGCGTATCGATATCACGCTCGGTACGCTCCAGCTCGTCGCTGATCTCCCGCAGGCGGGCAGCCAGTTTGTACTCTTCGTAGCCACGCTGATACTGCTTGAGGAAGCTGGCGTCATTGGGGCATACCCCCAGATAGGCCTGCCCCTCCTTGCCCTTGCTGTAAGCCAGCTCGGGAATGCAGTAGAGCTCCAGCCCCTTGTCGTAGCCCCGTTTCCACTCGGCTTCATCCACTTTGAGGCCATATTCGCTGCAAGACGAAACGTAATCGCGGGTCGCCTGACGGGTTTTGCCTTCCGATCCATCCTGATAACCCAGGTTGTACCAGCTCATGGTGCGGCACTCATCTTCTGACAGGGCACTGCATCCCGCCAGCAATACCGGCAGGGTCAGCAACAGGATTTTGGGGGACATGAACAGACTCCGGAAAAGATAGTGACCGGCATTCTAGAGAGGATAAAAGGCCATAACAAGGGATGCGCTCCCGTGCGGTCTGGCGCGGTTTATTTGATGTTTTTGTCACTATTAAACGCCGTGCCAGACGGGCGGCCAACCCGCTTTCCTTGTTATCAGGCGCAAGGTAAACTGCCCCATCTTTTAACTGGCGCGCAACAAAAACAATGAAAGTCCTGACCGTCGATTACCGCTCACCCGATGCGGCCCAACGCTTCACCGAATCCCTGCGAACCACCGGCTTTGGCGTGCTGACCAACCACCCCATCCCGAAAGAGCTGGTGCAGTCCATCTACGACAACTGGTATCGCTTCTTCATGAGCGAGCAGAAGCAGGATTTCCTGTTCAACCGCGAAACCCAGGATGGCTACTTCCCGCCGTCGGTCTCCGAGGTGGCCAAGGGCCATAGCCAGAAAGACATCAAGGAGTACTTCCACATCTACCCCTGGGGCCAGATGCCGGAAGAACTGAAGGAGCAGGCGATGGAGTACTACCGCCTCGCCAACGGTCTGGCCGCCGAGCTGCTGGGCTGGGTCGAGCAGTACACCCCGGCCGATATCGCCGCCAACTACAGCAGCCCCCTCTCCTCGATGATCGAAGAGAGCCAGAAGACCCTGCTGCGGGTGCTGCACTATCCGCCGTTCGATGGCACCGAGGAGCCGGGCGCCATCCGCGCCGCCGCCCACGAGGATATCAACCTGCTCACCATTCTGCCCGCCGCCAACGAGCCGGGGCTGCAGGTGAAGGGTTCCGATGGCGAGTGGATGGACGTGCCGTGCGACTTTGGCACCCTCATCATCAATATCGGCGACATGCTGCAGGAGGCCTCTCGCGGCTACTATCCCTCCACCACCCACCGCGTCATCAACCCGACCGGTGGCAGCGCCGCCAAGTCGCGTATCTCCCTGCCGATGTTCCTCCATCCGCGCCCGGATGTGGTGCTCTCCGAGCGCCATACTGCCCACAGCTACCTGATGGAGCGGCTGCGGGAACTCGGGGTGATCTAGTCCGCCGACGAGCCGTTGTCAGAGACCAAACCGGAGCAATCTCGCTCCGGTTTTTATTTGGTGGCAGGATTGGGCAAAAAACAGAATTAAATTAGCCAATCATGCCAATAAACCGCATTTACACCTGATAACCGTCGTAGTGATTGCGCCGTGACCTCCGTAACATGAGCGCCATTCTGCCCCTGCCCAGGGGCGCTCGATTGGAGTTCTTATGAAGCAGTCCCAATGGTCATCCCGACTCGGCTACATCCTCGCCGCAGCGGGTTCCGCGGTCGGTATCGGCGCAATCTGGAAATTCCCCTATGTCACCGCCGTCAACGGCGGCGGCGCCTTCCTGCTGGTCTTTCTGCTGTTCAGCTTCACCCTGGGGGTGGCGGTACTGATGGGGGAGACCCTGCTCGGCAGCATGAGTCGCCGCGGGGTAGTGGGTGCCTTCTCCGATCTGCTCGGCAAACAGTGGCGCTGGGTTGGGGTAATGGGGGTGATCTCTACCCTGCTCATCTACTGCTTCTACAGCGTGGTGGGCGGCTGGACCCTGGGTTATACCGGCATGGCCATCTCAGGCCAGCTCAACCATGGCGATGCGGCGGCCCTCACCGCCCGCTTCAATGACTATGTCAGCGGCGACGTCTGGCCCATTCTCACCCATCTGCTGTTTGCCGCCCTCACCTGGATGGTGGTGCAAGGCGGCATTCAGAAAGGGGTGGAGCGCACCCTGCGATGGATGATGCCGGCCCTGTTCCTGATGATCCTGATGCTGGTCGCCTTTGGCCTCACTCTGCCCAATGCGATGGCGGGAGTACGTCACTTCCTGATGCCCGACTTCAGCAAGCTGGGGATGTCCGGCGTGCTCGATGCCATGGGACTGGCCTTCTTCTCCCTCTCCATCGGTCTGGGCATTCACACCACCTACGGCGCCTATCTGCCGACCAGCGAAGGGGTTGGTCGCTCCAGCCTCTGGGTGGTGCTGCTGGCCAGCATGGTAGCGGTACTGGCGGGTTTGATGATTTTCCCGGTGCTGGCCTCGACCGGTATCGACCCGGCCTCCGGCCCCGGTCTCACCTTTATGACCATGCCGGCGGTATTTCAGCTGCTGCCCTTCGGTCAGGTGCTTGAGGTGATCTTCTTCGCCCTGCTGGTCTTTGCGGCGCTCTCCTCGGCCATCTCCCTGCTGGAGCATTTGCAGTGCTTCCTGTGCGAGACCTGGGGCTGGTCACGCCGCACGGCCTGCAGCGCCATCACTGGATTCGTCATGGTTAGCGGTGTTCCGGTCAGCCTGTCGTTTGGCCCGTTGCAACACGCCACCCTGTTTGGCAAAACCATTTTCGAGTTGCTGGACTTTGTCACCTCCAACCTGATGATGCCGCTGTTCGGCCTGATGCTGACGCTGCTGCTGGGCTGGAAGCTGGGGCGCAAGGCACTGCCGCAGGGGATTGCCAGCCACTGGCATCACCTGCTGATGAACTGCTGGCGCTGGATTGCCCCCTTGCTGATCGGCGGGATCTTGATTCGCGGTCTGGTGTGACGGTTACTCTTCGCGGGTGGGCTCATCGGCCCGCCCCTGGGCGGCTCTGACGGCATCCAGGGCATGCTGCCAGCGGGTGATCTCGGCATCATCCGTTCCCTTGGAGAAGACGATATAGAGACCGGCCTGATGGAGCAGCACGCCACTGCTGACGATGCTGCGCCGGGATAACCCCATCTTGTCGAGGGTGGCCTCCATCACCAGCTCCGCCATCGGCAAGGCATCGATCTTGCCCAGCATCAGCCGCTCTATCGCCTCCCCGACCGTCTTGTAGCGCACCAGATTGGTGTAGCCCTCATGACTCAGCCGCACATCATCGGCATTGCCCAGCACGACCCCCACTCTGGGCAGATCCCGCAGCTGTGCCAGCGAGGTCAGCGGGTGGCGACTATCGGGCGCCTGATAGATAAAGACCCGATTGATAAAGAGCGGGCCAACCCATTTGAAATGGGACTCCCGCTCCGGGAGCCGCTGTACCACGAACAGTCCATAGCCGGGCTCGACCCGTGCCAGCGCCAGCGCCCGCTTGAGCGGGTAAATCCGCACCGGATAGCGGGTGCCAAGCTCCTCCTGCACCTCATCGATCAGGCGAATGGCAAATCCGTCGAGCTTGCCGTCGCGGTATTCGGTAAAGGGGGGTAAGTCGTGACTCAGCAGGGTTAATCCGGGCTGCGCCGACACACTCAGGCTGATCAGTAACCAGGGCAGCACCATCCATCTCATACGATATCCTGTCTCATCGTTGTTCCCGTCAGTGCCATGTAGCGGTCACTAGTTCCAGAAGAAGCTACGTCGATTATCGCCCAGTAAATAGCCACAAGGTAGAAAAGATACGGCCCGGCGAGGTTTTCCCCCACTGAGTTGTACGTATAGCCAGAGTGGTGACAGCGGCACACATAAAAAATTTTTGATTTTATGTGTCAATTATTCTTTCCATGGTTTAGGCTGTTTCCTCATTCATTAGTCAGGTTGTCACCTCATGTCTGCCATCCTCGTGCTGTTTGGTCGATTTTTTAGCTCGCAAGAGAGGTGACCTTGCACGCACAGTTTTTCTGAATGTTCATTGCAAAGGTCGCCTCAGGCGGCCTTTTTTATGGTCTGTCGTTTATTGCTACAGAGGAGTATTGCTTCGATGTCGTGTTACCCGGAGGTTGTATGAGCCAGGTTCAGTGGTCTTCCCGTCTCGGTCATGTGCTGGCCGCAGCAGGCACAGCGATTGGCCTTGGTGCCATCTGGAAGTTTCCCTATGTGACCGCCACCAATGGCGGTGGCGCCTTTCTGCTGGTGTTTCTGCTGTTCAGCTTCACCCTGGGGGTAGCGGTACAGGTCGGCGAAACCCTGCTCGGCAGCCATAGCCAGCGCGGGGTGCTCGGCGCGTTTCGCAAACTGGTGGGGCCGAACTGGCGCTGGATGGGGTATATGGGGATCGCCTGCGGCTTCTTTATCTACAGCTTCTACAGCGTGGTCGGTGGCTGGACCGTGGGTTACGCCGCGCTGGCGATGGCTGGCAAGCTCAACCTGAGCGAGGGAAGCGCCCTCACCGCCCTGTTCAACGGCTATGTCAGCAACCCCTGGTGGCCGGTGCTGACCCATCTGATCTTCGCAGGCCTGACCTGGTGGTTCGTGCAGGGGGGTATTCAGAAAGGGGTTGAGCGGGCATTGCGCTGGATGATGCCCGCGCTCTTCATCATGATGTTGCTGCTGGTGGGGGTCGGTCTCTCCATGCCGGGCTCCATGGCGGGTGTACGCCAACTGCTGCTGCCGGACTTCTCCATGCTGACCGGCCAGAGCGTGCTGGACGCGCTGGGACTGGCCTTCTTCTCCCTCTCCATCGGGCTCGGGGTACACACCACCTATGGCGCCTACCTGCCCAATAGCGACGGCGTGGTGCGCTCCGGCGTCTGGGTCGTTACCCTGGCCAGCCTGATCTCGGTACTGGCTGGGCTGATGATCTTCCCGGCACTGGCCTCCACCGGCATCGACCCCGCCGCCGGCCCAGGGCTCACCTTTATGACCATGCCGGCCGTGTTCAGTCATCTGCCGCTCGGTCAGGGGCTGGGGGTGGTCTTCTTCCTGCTGCTGCTGGTCGCCGCCCTCTCCTCCTCCATCTCCATGCTGGAGCATCTGGTGCGCTTCACCACCGAGGAGTGGGGTTGGTCGCGTCGTGGCGCCTGCCGGGTACTGACTCTGCTCATCATGGCCTCCGGCATTCCGGTGAGCCTGTCGTTCGGCCCATGGAGCGATCTGACCCTGTTTGGCAAGACCATCTTCGAGCTGCTCGACTATCTGACCTCCAACCTGATGATGCCGCTGTTTGGTCTGGTACTGACCCTGCTGCTGGGCTGGCGATTGGGTGACGCCATATTGCCTTCGGGCCTGTCACCCGCCCTGCGTCTGGCGCTGCTCTGGTGCTGGCGCGTGGTGGCGCCGCTGCTGATCAGCGGTATCCTGATCCGCGGGATCATGTAGCACCTTGCGCATCTTTGTGGGCAGGCCTTGGCCTGCCCTTTTTATTGCAGGCGTTTACTTTATTACAGGCGTTCATATAAGCAGCATCACGATGGACAGGAGTGCAGTCTGGCAATCTTGGCAGAGCAGAGTAGAGGATGTGCGAAATGACAGAGTGGCAGAGTGGCAGAGTGGCAGAGTGGCAGAGTGGCAGAGTGGCAGAGTGGCAGAGTGGCAGAGTGGCACTATAAGAGGTGGTGCTCGGCTCGCCACAACGGCAACAGAAGAAGCTGGAGTACTGAATTTCGGGCAAAAAAAATCCCCATCTGAGTGGGGACTTTCTCTGCAACTGAAGCTGATATCTCAGCTTCGCTTGCGAATATGGTGGTCGTTACTGGGATCGAACCAGTGACCCCCTCCTTGTAAGGGAGGTGCTCTCCCAGCTGAGCTAAACGACCTGGGATTCTTGAAATGATGGTGGGTCGTGCTGGATTCGAACCAGCGACCAATTGATTAAAAGTCAACTGCTCTACCGACTGAGCTA